>JAKONB010000221.1 GCA_022702195.1 Beijerinckiaceae bacterium
GGCGCTGGATCGCCCGGATCATGGTCTCCTGGGGCATCGCCACCGCGCTGATGGTCTTCATCGGCACCGAGTGGCATTTCTACGTGCTGCGCTTCCTCATCGGGGCGATGGAGGCGGGCTTCGCGCCCGGCATCCTGTACTACCTGACCCTGTGGTTCCCGGCCTCGTTCCGGGGCCGCGTGACCTCCTTCATGTTCGTGGCCTCCGCCTTCTCGGGCATCTTCGGGGCGCCGGTGGCGGGCCTGATCCTCGACGGCCTCAACGGCGTGGCGGGGCTGGCCGGCTGGCAATGGCCGTTCCTGGCCGGCGGCCTGCCTTGCCTGCTGCTCGGCGCGCTGGTCTTCCTGCGCCTCGACGACCGGGTCGCGGATGCGCGCTGGCTCACCCAGCGCGAGAAGGACGTCCTGTCGGCGCAGATCGCCCACCACAACCGCGACATCGGCGATCACTCCCTCTGGGGGGCGATCAGGCAGCCGGGCTTCCTGCTCATCGCCCTCGTGTATTTCCTCCTCCAGGTCGGCTCCTACGGCCTGAACTTCTGGGGTCCGGACCTGATCAAGACCGCGACCGGGGGGACGTCGGCCGCGATCGGCTTCCTCACCGCGATCCCCTATCTCTGCGGCGCCATCAGCATGATCGTGGTCGGGCGCCTGTCCGACGCCTCGGGCGAGCGGCCGAAATTCGTGGCGGCGCTGGCGGTCGCGGCGGCGATCGGCTTCTTCGCCGCCGGCCTGTTCGACCGGCAGATCGTGCCCCTGATGATCGCCCTGGCGCTCGTCGGTTCCGGGATCGTCGCCTCGATCCCCACCTTCTGGACCCTGCCCGCCAAGCTCGTGACCGGGGCCGGGGCGGCCGGCGGCATCGCGCTCATCAACACGCTGGGCCAGTTCGGCGGCATCGTCAGCCCGGTGGCGGTCGGCTGGATCAAGGATCTGACCGGATCGACCACCCCGGCCCTCTACGCGATCGGCTCCGTCTGCCTCGTGGCGGCCGGCCTGCTGCTCTTCGCCATGCCCGAGAGCCTGCGGCGCAGCGATCGCAACGGCTGATCGCGGGACGGAGGGTGTCCACAGGGGGCGATCGGGGGAGGTTCAAACCGCGCCCATAGGCCCGATCGGGGCATGGGTTTCATTGTCAGGCGGGGGGTTTGGGCGCATGGATGCGCCGGAGGTCAGGCCCCCATCCGACCCACCATCAACAGGGGGACAAGGAGCGCGGTGGCAGACACTCACACGATCAGGCCCCTGCGGACGGCGCTCGCCGACGGCGCCGATCCGGACACGGACGTGGAATGGACCGGGCTCGCGCAGGCCGCCGCCTGCGCCTGCGGGATGCCCATGGCGGTGCTGTCCCTCGCCGATGGCGGCCGGCTCGGGATCGCAGCGGGATTCGGCCTGCGGGACGCCGTGCCCCTCGCCCCCCTCCTCGCCGCGACCGCCGAACGGCGCGACCCGCTGGTGATTCCGGACACGCGGCGCGATCCGGGCACGGCCGGACACCCGCTGGTGACCGGGGCGCCGCAGGTGCGGTTCTATGCCGGCGTGCCGCTGACGACGTCCGCCGGCGCCCCGCTCGGCGCGCTCGCCGTTCTCGACACGAGACCCGGCGCGCTGAGCACCGCGCAGAATCTGGTCCTGCAGGCCCTGGCCCGGCAGGCGGCGACCATCCTGGACCTGCGGCAGGCGCTCCGGGCGCGCCGCGAGAGCGACCGCCGCGCCCAGGCCATCCTGGACAGCGCGGTCGATTACGGCATCCTGTCCACGGACCTCACCGGCCATGTGACGAGCTGGAACGTGGGCGCCGAACGGGTGCTGGGCTGGACCGAGGCCGAGATGCTCGGCCGGTCCGCGGACGTCATCTTCACCGAGGCGGATCGCGCCGCCGGCATCCCCGAGGCGGAGATGGGAGCGGCCCTCCGGCACGGGCGCGGCACCGACGAGCGCTGGCACCGGAAGAAGGATGGCAGCCGCTTCTGGGCCAATGGCGAGATCATGCCGCTGACGGACGAGGGCGGCAAACCCGAGGGCTTCATCAAGATCCTGCGCGACCGGACCGAGCAGCGCGACGCGGCCGCCCGGAACCAGGCGGATGCGGCGTTCATGCGCAGCGTGCTCGGTTCCTCGGCCGATTGCATCAAGGTGCTCGATCTCGACGCGAGGCTGACCTTCATGAACGAGGGCGGCCTGAAGACCATGGAGGTCAGCGACTTCAACGCCATCCGCGGCTGTCCCTGGCCGGATTTCTGGCGCGACCAGGGGCACGCCGACGCCGTGCTGGCGATCGAGACCGCCCGGGCGGGCGGGATCGGACATTTCCAGGGATTGGCCGAGACGTTCCTCGGGACGCCGAAATGGTGGGACGTGCAGGTCACGCCGATCCTCGGTCCGGAGGGCAAACCGGACAAGCTGCTGTCGGTCTCCCGCGACATCACCGGGCAGAAGCGGGTCGAAGCCGAACTCGCGGCCAGCGAGGCGCGCTGGCGGGGCCTGTTCCTCGGAATGCAGGAGGGGTTCTTCCTCGGCGAGCTCGTGCGCGACGCGGCGGGCCGGGCGATCGATTACCGGTTCCTGGAGATCAACCCGGCCTTCGCCCGGCAATCCGGCCTGCCCGGCGATGTCGCGGGGCGCACGATCCGCAGCATCGTCCCCGACATCGATCAGGACGTGATCGACCGTTACGCCCGGGTGGTCGAGACCGGAGAGCCGATCCTGTTCGAGATCGGCGTGCCCAGCCTGGGCCGCGACTTCGAGGTGCGGGTCAACCGGGAGCAGGACGCGCGCTTCCGCTGCCTGTTCCTCGACATCACCGACCGCAAACGGGGCGAGCGGCGGCGGGCGGCGATGACCGAGCTGGGCGACCGCCTGCGCGACGTCGGCGACAAGACCGAGATCCTGCGCGTGGCGGCCGAGATCACCGGGCAGGTTCTCGGGCTGAGCCATTGCGGCTATGGCCAGGTCGATCCCGAGAAGGAGACCGTCCTGGTCACCGGGGAATGGACCGCCCCCGGGCGCGACAGCCTCGCTGGGCTCCATGATTTCCGGGCCTACGGCTCCTACATCGCCTGCTTGAAGGCCGGCGCGGACGTGGTCATCCCGGACGTGACGGGGGATTCCCGCACTGCGGCGGATGCCAGCGCCCTCATCGCCCTCGGCGGCCGCGCCCTGCTCAACCTTCCGGTCACCGAACACGGCCGCTTCGTCGGGCTGTTCTATGCGCTCAGGCCGGAGGCGGCCGCGTGGAACCCGGACGATATCGGCTTTGCCCGGGCCGTGGCCGACCGGACGCGGGCCGCCATCGCCCGTGTCGAGGCCGAGGAGCGGCAGCACCTGATCAACCAGGAACTCAGCCACCGCCTGAAGAACACCCTGGCCCTGGTGCAATCGATCGCGTCGCAGACCCTTCGGAGGGCCGGCGACATGAACGAGGCGCGCGAGGCCCTGGACGCGCGCCTGGTGGCGCTCGGCAAGGCGCACGACATCCTGCTGCGCGGCCGGGGCGACGGCGCAGCCCTGACGGTCGTCATCGCGGAGGCCCTGGCGCTGCATCAGGACCGGGCCGAACGCTTCGCGTTCAGCGGCCCGGACCTGCTGGTCAGTCCCTCGGCGGCCCTCGCCCTGGGGCTGATCCTGCACGAACTGGCCACCAACGCGACGAAGTACGGCGCCTTGTCCCGGCCGGGCGGTCAGGTGGGCCTGACCTGGACGATCCGCGACACGGACGGCAAGGCGACGTTCCAGCTCGTCTGGACCGAACGGGGCGGCCCGCCGGTCACGCCCCCGAGCCGCACCGGCTTCGGCTCGCGGCTGATCCAGCGCGGCCTGTCCTCCGGCACGGTGGAGAGCGACTACCGGCCGTCCGGCCTGGTCTGCACGCTGACCACGCCGCTGCACGATCTGGCCGCCATCGGCTGATCCCGGATCCGCGGCCACGGCCCGGCGACGCGAGAAACCGGCGGGGGCCGGCGTGAAAACACGGGGCGGCGGAAACCCGCCGCCCCGTCCGGACTTCTCCTGGGATCAGATCCGTCCGGGACGGCCGCGGAACGCGCCCCCGATCTCCAGGAGCATGTCATGTCGTTCAAGATCCCGTCCTCCACGATCCTGTCCCCCGAGATCCTGCTGCTCGGGGCCGTCCTGTTCGCGGCGCTGCCCTGCGCGTCGGTCAAGGCGCAGGCGCCGGCCCAGACCGGAACCGGGGGCGGGGCGGCCACCACCGTGACGGCGCCCAACACCTCGGCGGTGGGACGGACGATGCCGCGCGGGGGCGGCGCGGATGCGGAGATGGAGCGCAACCTCGATCGGCGCACGCCGCAGCAAGCCAAGGACGACGAGATCTCGAAGGGGATCTGCATCGGCTGCAACAAGTAGATCGCCTCCCATTCCCCCGAGATGGGCGAAGATGGGGACCTTTTCGCGACTCGGCCGTTGACCTGTCACAGGCATGGCGCCCCCGACCCGGGGTGCCGCCGCGCCGGGGTTCCTCACGACGTGCCCTGGCCCGTCCGCAATCCAGGAGACAAACCATGAAGCATCTGCTGATCGCCACCACCCTCGTGCTCTCGGCCCTCACCGGCGCCCAGGCGCAGGGCACCCTGCGCGGCGCCGAGCGCGGTGCGGAAGACGGCAACCGGGCTGCCGGCCCGGTGGGCGGCATCGTCGGTGGGGCGGTGGGTGCCGCCACCGGGACCGTCGGCGGCGTGCTCGGCGTCGATCCCGACCGCCGCGAGGACCGTTTGGACCGTCAGGAGCGCCGCGAGGAGCGCCGGGACCGGCGCGAGCGCCTCGAGCGCTGAGCGCCCTTCAACGGTCACGATCCTAGCGAAAGAGGCCGCGATCCGACAGGATCGCGGCCTCTTTCGTGCTCTTGGACCCGGTGGTGGGGCACCTGCGAAAATTGCCCCGCTGCCCCGCATGCCGTAAGGGCGCTGCATTCCCCCTTCAGGTCGCGCGGACGCATGATACGCCTCGAAAAGATCGGCAAGCAGAACGGCCGGCAAATCGTCTTCATCGAGGCGTCCGCCGCCCTGCAGAAGGGCGAGAAGGTCGGCCTCGTCGGCCCCAACGGCGCCGGCAAGACCACCCTGTTCCGGATGATCACCGGCGAGGAGCAGCCGGACGAGGGCCAGGTCGCCACCGACCGGGGCATCACCATCGGGTATTTCAGCCAGGATGTCGGCGAGATGGCGGGCTGCACCGTGGTCTCGGCGGTGATGGACGGGGCGGGGCCGGTGAGCGCCGTCGCCGCCGAACTCAAGGAGATCGAGACCGGTCTGGCCGATCCCGACCGGGCCGACGAGATGGAGGCGCTGGTCGAGCGCTACGGCGAGGTCCAGGCGCGCTTCGAGGAACTCGACGGCTACGCGCTCGAGGGCCGGGCCTACGAGGTCCTGGCGGGCCTCAGCTTCAGCCAGGAGATGATGGACGGTGACGTCGGCAAGCTCTCGGGCGGCTGGAAGATGCGCGTGGCGCTGGCCCGCATCCTGCTGATGAACCCGGACGTGATGCTGCTCGACGAGCCCAGCAACCACCTCGACCTCGAGAGCCTGATCTGGCTCGAATCCTTCCTCAAGGCCTATGAGGGCGCGCTGCTGATGACCTCGCACGACCGCGAGTTCATGAACCGCATCGTCTCGAAAGTCATCGAGATCGACGGCGGCCAGCTCACCACCTTCTCGGGGGACTACGCCTTCTACGAGCAGCAGCGGGCGCTCAACGAGACGCAGCAGCAGGCGCAGTTCGAGCGCCAGCAGGCGATGCTCGCCAAGGAGATCAAGTTCATCGAGCGCTTCAAGGCGCGGGCCAGCCACGCCGCCCAGGTCCAGAGCCGGGTCAAGAAGCTCGACAAGATCGAGCGGGTGGAGCCGCCGAAGCGCCGCCAGAGCGTGGCCTTCGAGTTCCAGCCGGCGCCGCGCTCCGGCGACGACGTGGTCATGCTGAGGAACGTGCACAAGCGCTACGGCAGCCGCACCATCTACGAGGGCCTCGACTTCGCGATCCGGCGCCGCGAGCGCTGGTGCGTGATGGGCATCAACGGCGCCGGCAAGTCGACCCTGCTGAAGCTGGTGACCGGCTCGGCCGCGCCGGACGACGGCAGCGTGGCGATCGGCGGCAGCGTCAAGCTCGGCTACTTCGCCCAACACGCCATGGACGTGCTCGACGGCGACCGCACCGTGTTCCAGTTCCTGGAGGATTCGTTCCCCCAGGCCGGGCAGGGGTCCCTGCGGGCGCTGGCCGGCTGCTTCGGATTCTCGGGCGACGACGTGGAGAAGCGCTGCCGCGTGCTGTCGGGGGGCGAGAAGGCCCGGCTGGTGATGGCCAAGATGCTGTTCGATCCGCCGAACTTCCTCGTCCTCGACGAGCCCACCAACCACCTCGACATGGGCACCAAGGAGATGCTGATCGCGGCGCTCGCCCAATACGAGGGCACGATGCTGTTCGTGAGCCACGACCGGCACTTCCTTGCCGCGCTCTCCAACCGGGTGCTGGAACTCACGCCCGACGGCATCCACCAATATGGCGGCGGCTACACCGAATACGTGGCGCGCACCGGCCAGGAGGCGCCCGGCCTGCGCAGCTGAAGCGACGCGCCGGGGCCGGCCGGGGCGGGGAGGCCGCGAATGACGATCCGCCCGGATCGGAGCCAGGACCGTCCGGGCGGGGGCTACGCGGGGCTGCGAATCGCGTAGCAAGGAGGTCCGGCCCCCGCGCGGGGCTGCGGACGGGGACCGGCATGGCTCTGGATGCGACGACGGCACTGACCTCCCACGCGGAACGGGCGACCCGGATCAGCCTGATCAACGAGGCGGCCGAACGGGCCGAGACCCGGGGCGGTCCGGGCGGCTTCGTGCGCGACCTCTTCGGGCGCGTGCCGCCGGACGACCTCGCCCCCTACGCGCCGGACGCCCTGGCGACCCTGGCCCTGGCCGCCCGCGCCACCCTGGCGGCGCCGCGCGGGGGCGGGGCGGCGCGCCTGACGCTCTCCGACGTCAGCGTGACACGGGAGGGGCGCGACCGCGACCTGACCCTCCTCGAGGTCGTCAACGACAACCGCCCCTTCCTCCTCGATTCCACCCTGGGGGAGCTGACGCGGCAGGGTCTCGCACCGATCCTCATCGCGCATCCGATCCTCGGGGTGGAGCGGGACGGCGACGGCCGGCTCACCCGCGTGGTCGGCGAGACCACCGCGGACGCCCATGGCGACCTGCGCCGCGAGAGCTTCATCCACATCCATCTCGACCGCCTCGACGATGCGCCGAGCCGGGAGCGGTTGAGCGACGGCCTCGCCCGCGTCTACGCGGATGTCGCCGCCGCCACCGACGACCAGGGCGCGATGGCAGCGGTGATCGACCGGCTGGCCGCCCTCTACGGCACCGCCCGCCTGCCCCTGCCGGACGGCGAGGCGGAGGAGGTGCAGGCCCTGCTCACCTGGCTCAACGACGGCCATTTCATCCCGCTGGGCATCGCGGCCCATCTCACGGAGCCGGGGGCGCAGAGCGCCTTCGCGGGCCTCGCCCTCGGCCTGCTGCGGCCCTCGGAGACCACCGATGCGCGCCTCGGCGAGAGCTTCGCCGCCATGGCCTCGGAGATCGCCGCCTTCCTCACCGAGCCGCAGGCCCTCCTCGTCACCAAGGCGAGCCTGCGCTCCCGGGTCCACCGCCCGGTGCATCTCGACTCCATCGCCGTGAAGCTGTTCTCGGATGCGGGCGCCCTCGTCGGCGAGATGCGCATCGTCGGCCTGTTCGCCGCCAGCGCCTACAGCAGCCCGGCCCGCGCGGTGCCCTATCTGCGCCGCAAGGTCGCCGAGGTCGTGGCCCGGGCCGGCCTCGACCCCACCAGCCATGCCAGCCGGACCCTGATCGACGTGCTGGAGACCTATCCGCGCGACGACCTGTTCCAGATCGACAGCGACCGGCTGTCCCGCTTCGCGGTGGCGATCACCAACCTCGCCGACCGGCCACGCATCCGGGTGCTGTCGCGCCCCGACCGGTTCGGCCGCTTCGTGTCGCTCCTCGTCTACGTGCCGAAGGACCGCTACGATTCCACCGTGCAGGCGCGCATCGGCGCCTATCTGGCCGAGGCCTACGAGGGCCGGCACTCCGCCGCCTATCCGGACTTCCCCGAGGGTCCGCTGGCGCGCATCCACTACATCGTCGGGTTCGGCGGCAAATCCACGCCGGAGCGCGACCCGGCGGCCTTGGAGGCCGGGGTCGCCGGCATCGTGCGCACCTGGGGCGACGTCCTGCGCGAGGCCCTGTCCGAGACCGGGCCGGACCAGGCCGCCCGCACCCTCGCCGCGCGCTACGCCGAGGCGTTCTCGGTGAGCTACCGGGAGAGTTTCACGCCGCAGGTCGCCGTGGCCGACATCGCGATCCTCGAACGCCTCGGCGAGGCCGCTCCGCGCGCCGTCAGCTTCGGCCGCCGCGACACCGATCCGGCCGCCCAGGCCCGCCTCAAGGTCTTTTCGCGCGGCGCCGCCCTGCCGCTCTCCGACCGGGTGCCGGCCCTGGAGAATCTGGGCTTTCGCGTCATCAACGAGCGGACCTACCGGCTGATGCTGCCGGGCACCGAGGCGCAGGTCTGGCTGCACGACATGCTGCTGGAGCGGGCGGGCGGCGAGGCGATCGACCTCGACCGGGTGGAGGCGCCGCTGGAGGGTGCGCTCCTCGCCCTGTCCGAGGGCCGGGCCGAATCCGACGGCTTCAACCGGCTCGTGCTGGAGATCGCCCTCGACTGGCGCGACGCGGCGCTGATGCGGGCGCTCGGCCGCTACCTGCGTCAGCTCCGCATCCGCTACGGCCAGGATTACCTCGCCGCTACCCTCGGCCGGCATGCGGGCCTCACCGCCCGCATCGTCGCCCTGTTCCACGCCCGGTTCGACCCCGCCCTTCCCGGTGATCGCGTGGCGGCGCAGGCCGCGATCCGCGCCGAGATCGAGACGGCGCTCGCCGCGGTCACCAGCCTCGACGACGACCGCATCCTGCGCCGCTTCGTCAACCTCGTGGAAGCGGCGATCCGCACCAACTTCTTTCAGACGGCCGAGGATGGCGGCCCGCGCGAGACGATCGCCTTCAAGTTCGCCTGCGCCAAGGTCAGCGGCATGCCCCTGCCGCGACCGTTCTTCGAGATCTTCGTCTATTCACCGCGGGTCGAGGGCGTGCATCTGCGCTACGGCTACGTCGCGCGCGGCGGCCTGCGCTGGTCCGACCGGCCGGAGGACTTTCGGACGGAGATCCTCGGGCTGGTCAAGGCCCAGCAGGTCAAGAACGCCGTGATCGTGCCGGTGGGCGCCAAGGGCGGGTTCTTCCCCAAGCGCCTGCCCCCGTCCTCCGACCGGCAGGCCTGGCTGGCGGAGGGGACCGAGAGCTACCGCCTCTTCATCCGGACCCTGCTCGAACTCACCGACAACATCGTGGAGGGCGGGATCGTGCCCCCGGCCGGGACGGTGCGGCACGATCCCGACGACGCCTATCTGGTGGTGGCCGCCGACAAGGGCACGGCGACCTTCTCGGACATCGCCAACGCCCTGTCGCAGCAGCGCGGCCACTGGCTCGGGGACGCCTTCGCCTCCGGCGGCAGCCAGGGCTACGATCACAAGGGCATGGGCATCACCGCCCGGGGCGCCTGGGAGGCGGTGAAGCGCCACTTCCGCGAGATGGACCTCGACACCCAGTCCGAC
>JAKONB010000222.1 GCA_022702195.1 Beijerinckiaceae bacterium
CCGCGTATTCGAGCACGAGGTCCCAGCCGATGATCCAGGCCACGAACTCGCCCATGGTGGCGTAGGCGTAGGTATAGGCCGAGCCCGCCACCGGGATCATGCCGGCGAGCTCGCTGTAGCACATGCCGGCGAAGGCGCAGGCGATGGAGGCGATGGCAAACGAGATCACCACCGCCGGCCCCGCATGTTCGGCCGCCGCGATGCCGGTGAGCGAGAACAGGCCGGCGCCGATCACCGCGCCGATGCCCAGCGCGATCAGGCTCCAGGGACCCAGCGTGCGTTCGAGCTTGTGCTCGCCGCCCTCCGCATCCGCGTTCAGCCGTTCGAGGGATTTGGTCCGCGTGAGGTCGCTCGCCAGGGCCGCCGTCGCGCCGTCCGCCATGCCATCTCCCGCCCTTCGCGCGCCGGCACGGGGGCCGGCGGGACCGGCCCCGCCAGGATCGCCCGGCGCGTCCCGGACCGACGTTAGCGGAAAAATCCCGACATGCCAGGGCCTTGCCGCGGATCTCCAGACCCGTTTCAGGGACGCCGTCCGGGGGATTCGCCGCCGCTCAGGGATCGGATCGCCCGGATGATCGCGGCGGAGCGGTAGGGCTTGGTGAAGAACAGGCTGCCCGCCGTGGGGCGCGGCGGGGTCTGGCTGAAGGCGGTGGCGTAGATGATCGGCAGGTCCGGCCGCAGGGCGCGGGCGGCCTCGCCGAGTTGCCATCCATCCATGGTCCCGGGCAGGCGGATATCGGTGAACAGCAGGTCCACCGGCTCCCCGTCCCGCAGCATCGCCACGGCGCGCTCCGCATCCGTGGCCGGCGCCACCGCGAAGCCCGCATCCTCCAGATCCGCCGTGATCACCTCCAGGAGCAGCGGTTCGTCCTCGACCACGAGGATGCGGGGCGGGGGCAGGGGGTCCATCGTCGTCCTTCCGGTCGGGCGAAGCGCGGCGCCGGTCAGGCGAAGCGCGGCGCCGGCGCCGCATCTAGGCGAGAATCCCGCGCGAGGGAACGCGGCGCGCGCGGCAGGTAGAGGCGGACGGTGGTGCCGGCGCCGGGGCGGCTCTCGATCTCCGCGTGGCCGCCCGATTGCTTGGCGAAGCCGAAGACCTGGCTGAGCCCGAGCCCGGTGCCCTGGCCGACCCCCTTGGTGGTGAAGAACGGCTCGAAGGCCCGCGCCAGGGTGTCGGCCTCCATGCCGCAGCCGGTGTCGCTCACGCTCACCACCACGTGGTCGGTGGCCGCCAGGGCGGGAATCGCCGCCGCCTCGGCGGCCGGCAGGTTGCGGGTGCGGATCGTGACGGTTCCCCCGGCCGGCATCGCGTCGCGGGCGTTGACCGCGAGGTTGAGCAGGGCGCCCTCGAGCTGGTCGGCATCGACCCGCACCGGCCAGGGATCGGCGGCGAGATCCAGGGCGGGGGCCGCCTGCAACGCGTCGCGCAGCAACGCGGAGAGGTCGCCGATCAGCCGGTTGGGGTCGAGGCGCACGGGCTGGAGCGGCTGGCGCCGGGCGAAGGCGAGCATCTTCTGGACGAGGGCAGCGGCGCGCTCGGCCCCGGCCAGACCGTTGCGCACCGGGCGCTGGGCCGGGCTGTCCGCGGGCAGGAGGCGGGCGATCCGGTCGAGATTGCCGATGACGATGCCGAGCAGGGTGTTGAAATCGTGCGCGACCCCGCCGGTGAGCGCGCCGATCGCCTCCATCGTCTGGGTCTGGCGCAGCATCGCCTCGGCCCGGTCGCGCTCGGCCACGGCGTCCCGCAGGGCGGCCAGCGCCGCGTCGCGCTCGGCGACACGGGCGACGAGCGCCGCATTGGCCCGGCGCAACTGGGCGGGGGAGGGCAGGGCCAGCGCCCGCGGCAGCAGCCGCCAGAGCAGGCACGCGGTGACGAGGGAGGCCAGGGCGGTGATCGCCTTCACCACGGCCTCGGCGGCGTAATCGGGCACCCAGAGGGTCCAGATCGCGAAGAGATGCGTGGTGCCGCAGGCCAGGATGAAGAGTGCGAAGGCCCAGACCATCCAGCCGAACGCCACGTCCCGCCGCCGGGTGACGAAGGAGCCGAGCGCCGCCGGGATGGTGAAATACGCGATCGCGATCACCAGGTCCGAGACCACATGGGTCCAGATCAGTTCCGGCCGCCACAGCAGGCAGATGCCATGCGGGTTCAGGCTGCCCCGATCGAGGAAGGCCGCCAGGGACTCGAACACGGCGTCGACCATCAGGAATCTCGAAGGAACGCCGAAGCTCGCCGGCCACCGGCCCGGCGCGGTCGGGGCGATGCGCGCGGGGGCGGAAGGCTTGGCCCCCCGGATATCGCCTGGGGGGCTGCGGGGGAAGCGGTTGGGGTGCAGGGTGGGCCGCAGCCAGATCGCGGGCCTTCGATCGGGGTGGGCGCGTGCGGCGAAAGCGGATGGTTCGGCTAGCGGACGGGTTCCGCCGGTCTTGACCCTTTGCAGAAGCTAGGAACGTCTGCTTGTCGGCGGGCACATGCGCCCCGAACTGAACATTTAATCTTCACTGCCCAACGACTGAGGTACGCTACGGGCGTATTCTGCAGGCGCGAAGGTCAGATACGGACTGCCGTCGCAAAATCGGATCTTGAGCCGATGTCGTGGCCTCTGCGATACTGCCGGTCCAAACGAGAGGCGAAAACGCCGTAATCCCTATTTGAATGATGCCCCAAAATCCCAGCTGTTACGTCCCTATCACTCGCACTTTCCGCGACTTGTCCGACGCTGAGATAGCCGACATCGAGAAGGCCTCC
>JAKONB010000238.1 GCA_022702195.1 Beijerinckiaceae bacterium
GCCAGCCGCATCAGCCCCTCAGGCCATGGGCCGTGACCGCTCGCCACGTTGATGTGGCCGGATTCGCCCGCATCCACCAGAGCGGCACCCCACGCATAGGCGAAATCCTCCGCCCGCTCGTAGGCGCAATAGGGGTCGTTCCGGCTCGCCACGAGGAGGGACGGGAAGGGCAGCGGATCACGCGGCACCGGGGCGAAGGCGGTGACGCTGGCGGGCAGATTCGGCGTGCGCTCGACATCGGGAAAGGCCACGAGGAGGGCGCCTCGCACCACCCCGGCGGGGAAATCCGGTGCCGCCTGCACCGCCGCCACCACGCCGAGACTATGGGCGATCAGCACTACGGGCCGGGTCGCCTGCGACACCGCGGCGACGATGCGGGCGCGCCAGGCGGCGGCGTCGGGCCGGTCCCAATCGTCCTGCTCGACGATCCGCCCGGTGGACAGTCGCTCCGCCCAGCGCGCCTGCCAATGCTCGGCTTCGGAACCAGCATAGCCCGGCAGAATCAGGACGTCGCAATCGGCAATCTTCATGGTCGTTTCGATAACGGCTCCGCCGCCGGCCGTCGAGGTCGGCCGAGACGACCCACCCGGATCACCGCGCGGGGCCGCTCCGCCGAATAATCGTCAAGCTTCGCACAGAAAAAGGGGCGGCGCCGGACCGGCACCACCCCCTCGAAGGACACAGTCCCCAACCTTGGTCCGACTCAGTGAGGCTTTGCCGGCGGCACGTCGTTCCGGGGCGGCGTCCCCTGATCCGTCGCGCGCTGGACGGCGGCGTTCAGGGTCTCCGGGTCGAGGGCGCTCGCAACGAATTCGCGGCCGCGATGGGTCACGTCGCGGGCATAGCGAAGGCCCTGATCGCGGATTTCGTCCGCCCAAGGGCCGACCGTGCGGTCCTCGCTGCGGGTGCGCGGCAGCAGCGCGCCGAGCAGCATTCCGGCTGCCAGGCCGACCACGCCGACGAGGAGCGGATTCTCGGAGACGAAGGCTTCCACCGCCGTCTTCCCGTCCTGGAGCCGTTCGGCGCCCCGGTCGCTCAGCTCGGCGAAACGGCGGCGACCGCTTTCCTGGGCGTCCGAGGCCCAGTCGCGTGCATCCTCGTAGGTGTCCGAGGCGCGGGCGCGCAGGTCGTCTACCGTCTCGCCGACCCGCTCCCGCAAGGCACCGGCCTTGTCCGCAGCCTCCGACCGCACGTCCTCGGCCGCATGCGCGGCGCGGTCCCGCAGGTCATCGGCCTTATGGCCAAGGTCATGGCCGAGGTCACGGGCGGCGGATTTGGCCTCGTCGCCGACCTTGCGATCGCCGAACTGGCCGCGCGGCATGCCGGCCGCCAGGGCGATGTCATCGGGGAGCGAGCGATGCTCGTCGCCCGGTTTCTGGGTGGAACTCATGGGGTGCTCCTGACGTCTGATTGCCCTGTTGGGGGCCGATGGCTGACAGCGCTTCGGGTCGGGCTCGCGAAGCGGCTTAGATCTGCGTTTCTTCCGCGATGTCCCGGAGGGGATGGCGGGTCGGCAAGTCCGGGTCGTAGACCCGGTCGGCGCCGGTCTTCACCACAGGCAGATCGTCCGCGCGACGGGCGATCCGGGGCTGCCGGGAGGGGGCTGCACCCTCCTTGGACATGCGGTGCAGCAGCCAGCCGACTCCCGCCGCGATCAGCAGCACTGGCACCGGATTGCGGCGGACCGCCGCGAGGGCACCGTCATACACACCGCTGAGCGGGGTCTGACGGGCATTGCCGAGCATCTCGTCGACGATGCTGGAGACCGTGAGCCGTTCCTGGATCTGGTCGATGGTCTGGTCGAGGCGGGCACGGCTCGCCTCGATGTCCTTCTCGAGATCGTTCAACGATTCGCTCATCCCGAGACCCTTTCCGACAACGCGCGGGCGTCCTGGCGAACCTGACGCGAGGTCCGCACGGGGGCCAGGGTGGAGAGCGACATCGCATTGCGGCCGAGCAGGGCCAGGACGACCGCAACGACGAGCAGCACGCCGCCGACGATGAGCGCAGCCAGAGCTTCGGAATGGACCACCGTGGCGAGCCACTTCACCAGGGCATCCACGAGAACGAACAGGGCGACGACGCCGAACACGGCGGCGCCGACGAGCATGCCGAGGCCAACGAACAACGCGCGGACGTTGCTCGTCATCTCGTTTCGGAAGAGGGCGATCTCTTTGCGGGCGAGTTCGTTGGTCTCACGCAGGGCCTCGCCGATCAGGCCCTGGATGCTGGAGGAGGTGCCGTTCGACATCGTCATCGCCTCAGTTGCGATAATCGGTGCGATATTCGGCCTGGGCCTCCGCCAACGGTGCCGCGCTGGTCGACTTGATGAAGCGCGCCACCAAGAAGCCGGTCACGAACGTCGCCACGGCCACCGCGACGGGGGCGCGGCGGGCGAACGCCTCGGCATCCTCATAGAATTCCGAGAAGCTGCGCTTCTCGATCGAGCTGCCGAGATGGTCGAGCCCGTCGGCGGCGCTGTCGAAGAAGGCGCGAATGTTCGGCTTGTCCTCGAAGGTCCGGCTCGAATCCCGCACCGACTTGGCGAGGTCTGTCACCGACCGAGCCGCATCGCTCTTGCGCTGCTCGACATAGCTGGTGGCCTGTGACCGGGCGGCGTCCACGAAGCCCCGGCCACGTTCGACGGCGACATCCGCGATGCCCTCGACATCACCCTTCAGCGCCCTCCAATCCGCCGTCTCGCGCGCGGCCGCTCCCGCAGGGTCGTTTCCCGGAGAGGCGTGGCCGAGAGGCTCGCGACCAAGAGGCTCGTTGCCAAGGGGTTGGTTGACGCTCACGATGACACTCCTCGACACGTCTTTTGAAGATGACGGTTGCGGCTGTTCAACAGCGGCCAAGGGGCACGGTTCCGCAATCTAGTCCGGGCGGACGGATTGCGGCCGGGCGGCCTTGGCAAAACGTACCGGAACGGCCGGAACGCCTGTCGTTCCGCGTCCCGGCGGCAGGAGCCCGCAAACTTCACCCGATGGCGTTCAGACGCGGCGCGCGGGAGCTTCAAACGGAGGCGCATGGTTATCGGAGCCTTGAATCTGCCCCTTGACCCGCGTGGTCCGAACGCGCTTGGCTGTCGAGGACGGATCGCGCTCGGCTTCCGCGCGTTCACCCCCTGTATCATCCTGGCCAAGCGCGACCGTCGCGCCGAGCCTAGAGGACCGGAGCCGGCTTCGTGGCACGTCTAGTCATCGTATCGAACCGCGTTGCCATCCCCGAGGAGGGTGGCAAAGCCGTCGCCGCCGGCGGTCTCGCCGTCGCGGTCAAAGAGGCGTTCACCAATTACGAGGGCCTGTGGTTCGGCTGGAACGGCAACGTCGTCGAGAATCCCGCTGAGGAACCGACCCTCATCGATCGTGGGCGCGTCCAATATGCCGTGGTCGATCTCTCCCCACAGGACCACCGGGAATATTACAGCGGCTTCGCCAACCGGGCCCTTTGGCCGATCATGCATTACCGGCTCGGATTGGGCGCGTTCTCGCGCTCCGACTATGCCGGCTACCAGCGCGTCAACAGGATCTTCGCCCAGGCGCTCGCGAACTTGATCGAGCCCGACGACATCATCTGGGTGCACGATTACCACCTGCTGCCGCTGGCTTCGGAGCTGCGCGGCCTCGGGATCGGCAATCCGATCGGCTATTTCCATCACATTCCCTGGCCGGCCGCCGACGTATTCAACACTCTTCCGGCCAGCAACGATCTCCTGCGTGGCATCGCGGATTACGACCTGATCGGCCTGCAGACCGACCCGGACGTGCACAACCTGACCCGCAACCTCATCGATGAGCTGCGGGCGATTCCGCTGGGCGGTGGCTCTCTCATGGTGGATGGCCGGCGCACCCGCATCCGCAGCTTTCCGATCGGCATCGACGTCGCCGGCTTCAAGGAGGCGGCGGAGAATGCCGGCGCGAACCGCACCGTGCGCGAGACCATGGCCGGCCTGCGCACCCGCAAGCTGCTGATCGGCGTCGACCGCCTCGACTACTCGAAGGGCGTGCCCGAGCGGATGGAGGCGGTGGACCGCTTCTTCGCCTCCAACCCCGACCAGCGCGGCAACGTCGTCTATCTTCAGATCACCCCGAAATCCCGCACCGAGGTACCCGAATACGAGGATCTCAGCCGCGAAGTGAACGAGACGGTGGGCGACATCAACGGCTCGCTCGGGGAGCCGAACTGGACCCCGATCCAGTACGTCACCAAGGCCTATCCGCGCCCCGTCCTGGCGGGCCTTTACCGCGCCGCCCGTGTCGGCCTCGTGACGCCGATGCGCGACGGAATGAATCTCGTCGCCAAGGAATATGTGGTCGCCCAGTCGGACGAGGATCCGGGGGTGCTCGTCCTTTCCAAGTTCGCGGGTGCCGCCCGGCAATTGCCGGAAGCCCTTCTGGTCAATCCGTATGACCGCTTCGAGGTGGCCGAGGCGATCCGCACCGCGCTCTACATGCCGCGCGGCGAGCGACTCGAACGCTGGAAGCCGATGGTCGAGCGCATGACGCGCGAGGATGTCGATTGGTGGGCGCGCAACTTCATGACGGAGCTGGAGAACTTCCGCACCATCGAGCGCGAGCCCCCGCGCGCCGCCGCGGCGGCGGAATAGCGCGGCCGGGGGCATCTCAGGTACGGGCCTTGCAGGTCTGGTGACGGGCGTCGAACGTCCGGGTTCAAATTCATCACGACGGACTTGCGTGTGAGCGACGACATGATCGGCCTCGAAGACGGCGTACCCGCGCCGCTCGGAGCCCACTTCGACGGACGGGGCGTCAATTTCGCCCTCTTCTCCCAGAACGCGACAGCGGTCGATCTCTGCCTGTTCGAGCCGGGCGAGCGGCACGAGGCGCGCCGTATCCGCCTGCCGTGCCGGACGGACGACGTGTGGCACGGTTACCTGCGCGGCGTGTTCCCGGGCCAGCTCTACGGCTATCGGGTGCATGGGCCGTGGGATCCGGCCCTGGGGCACCGCTTCAACCCGGCCAAGCTCCTCCTCGACCCCTATGGGCGCGAGATCCTGGGACGGATCCGCTGGCACGATTCCCTCTACGGCCATCGTCGCGGCATCCAGCGCGAGGACCAGATCGACCGGCGCGATTCCGCCGCCTTCATGCCCCGTGCCGTCGTGGTGGCCCCCGAGGTGCCCGATCTCGCCATCCGGCCGGTGCGCCGGCCGCTGTCGCAGACGGTGATCTACGAGGCGCATGTCAAGGCGCTCACCCAGACCCATCCCGACGTGCCCGAGGCGGCGCGCGGCACCTACGCGGCGCTCGCCCATCCGGCGATCATCGAGCATCTGCTCAAGCTCGGCGTCACCGCCATCGAACTGCTGCCGATCCAGGCTTTCGCCGACGACCGCTTCCTGGTGGAGAAGGGGCTGGTGAATTTCTGGGGTTATTCGCCCCTCAACTATTTCGCACCCGATCCGCGCTATCGCGGTCCGGCGGGGATCGGCGGGCTCAAGGCGGCGATCCGCGAACTCGCGGCCGCCGAGATCGAGGTGATCCTGGATGTGGTCTACAACCACACGGCGGAGGCCGACCATACGGGTCCGACCCTGTCGTTCCGCGGCATCGACAATGCCAGCTACTACAAGCTGGACCCGGACAATCTCCGGCGAGAGATCGACTGCACCGGCTGTGGCAACACCCTTAACCTCGACCATCCCCGGGTGATGCAGCTTGTCCTCGATTCCCTGCGCCATTGGGTGACGGCCTACGGTGTTGCGGGCTTCCGCTTCGATCTCGCCAGCAGTCTCGGCCGCGCGCCGCACGATTTCACCGCCAAGGCGGCATTCTTCCAGGCGGTGGCACAGGATCCGGTCCTGGCCCAGGTCAAGCTCATCGCCGAGCCCTGGGATATCGGACAGGGCGGTTACCAGCTCGGCGGCTATCCGAGGGGCTGGAGCGAGTGGAACGACCAGTTCCGCGACAGCGTCCGGGGGTTCTGGCGCGGCGATGGCGGCACGCTGCCGAAGCTGACCCAGGGTCTCTCGGGATCGCGCGAGATCTTCGCCGCCTCCGGCCGCTCGCCGCTCGCCAGCATCAACTTCGCCGCCTCGCATGACGGGTTCACCCTGGCGGATGTCGTCGCGTACGAGGACAAGCACAACCACGCCAATGGCGAGGACAATCGCGACGGCCACGGGCACAACCTGTCACGGAATTACGGCGTGGAGGGGCCGACCGACGATGCGGCGATCCTCGCGCTGCGCGCCCGGCAGAAGCGCAACATCCTGGCCACCATCCTGCTGGCGCAGGGTGTCCCCATGCTGCTGATGGGCGACGAGCGCTCGCGCAGCCAGGGCGGCAACAACAACGCCTACGCGCAGGACAACGCGACGAGTTGGGTCGATTGGGAAACCGACCCGGATCCGGCCCTGACGCTCTTCGTGGCCAACCTGACGCGCCTGCGACGGGAGCAGCCTTCCCTCCGCCGGCGCCACTTCCTCACCGGTGCCAGGGTGGACGACGGTCCCTTGCGGGACGTGCACTGGCTCTCCCCCTGTGGCGCCGAGATGGATGAGGCGGCCTGGGCCGATGCGGAGCGCAAGGCCTTCGGAATGCAGATCGGCAACGACCTGCCCGATGCCGACCGCATCCTCGTCCTGATCAATTCCGCCGACACGCCCTGCGACTTCACCCTCGCGCCGGTCATCGGCGGCCCCTGGAGCGTGGTGTTCGACACGACCCGGCCCACCGGGACGGTGCCGGGCGGACAGGCGCTGTTTCCGGCGGGGGCGGGCGTGCGCCTCGACGCGCATGCGCTCACCGTGCTGCGGGGGCGTCCGGCGAGCTACGGTCGCTGATATCCCCGAACCTTCGGGGCGCCGCCCATCGCCGACTCCGGCACGACCCGGCTGTGCATCGTCGCACCACGCCCCTGTATTTTGCATGCCAAGTTGCTAGGATCGATTCAGTTCGTTGCACGAGACCGCGAACATCCTCACCAGCGCGTCCGTCGTCGGACGCGTTTTTTTGTGGTCGGCCTGCGCCCCAGGTTCCTCGGGAACCTCAGCCGCCGCGCGGCTCGTGGCGCAGTTCGTGCCGGGCCTGTTCCAAGAATTCGTCGCGTTCGCTCTGCGTGAGGACGTAGAGGGTGCGACCGTAGATCTCCTGGCAGGTGGTGACATCGCTGTCCCAGCACCGGTCGCCGTGGCCGATCCGGGTGAAATTCAGCTTGGCTCGCGCCAGAACGAGGGCCTCGTCGGGTTCCAGCATCGCGACCTCCCGTATCCGAGGCATCGTCCGAAGCATCCTGCGCCTCGGTCGGGCGTGACGACGGGCGACGGCCCCTCGCCTCACCGCATCGGCTTGATCGTTTGCGCAGGCCCCAATTCTAGCACTTTCCGGGCCAGGATCGATGCATCGCGGTGCGGGTGATGCGTGGGCGCCACAACCGGCAACGGGGTCGGACACTGGTCGCACAAATAGCGCAAGCTGGGCGGTTGCCGCCACGGCACTCCGCCTTACCTCGCGGGGAGGGAACAAGAGCCCGCCGGATCGCCTTCTGAAGGGTCGGCGAACGTCGCGCCCGGCCCAGACCTGAGAGATCACGAGAGCATGAGCCTGATGCGGCGCGCCCATACGATGGATTTCGGCAGTCAGGTGGCCAAGGACGGCGCCCGGTTCGCCCTCTGGGCACCCACCGCCAAGGAGGTGTCGCTGGTCATCGACGGCACCGACCATGCGATTCCCGAGGCGGGGAACGGCTGGCGGCGGGTGACGGTGCCGGGCATCCGCGCCGGCGCCCGCTACGGGTACCGCATCGACGGCGATCTCGTGGTGCCCGACCCGGCCTCGCGGTTCCAGCCGGACGACGTGTCGGGCCTGAGCGAGGTGATCGATCCGCGCGCCTATGCCTGGGGCGATCGGGACTGGACCGGGCGGCCCTGGGAGGAGACGGTCCTCTACGAACTCCATGTCGGCACCGCCACGCCGGAGGGCACCTACGCCGCCCTGGAAGGCAAGCTTCAGGATCTCCGAGATCTGGGCGTGACCGCCATAGAATTGCTGCCGCTCGCGGACTTCAAGGGCAGCCGCAACTGGGGTTACGACGGCGTTCTGCCCTACGCGCCGGATGGCGTTTACGGTCGACCCGAGGATCTCAAGCACCTCATCGACACCGCGCACAATCTCGGATTGATGGTGTACCTCGATGCCGTCTACAACCATTTCGGACCCGCCGGGAACTACCTCAACGCCTACGCCAAGACCTTCTTCACCGAGCGCCACCAGACCCCCTGGGGCGCCGGGATCAATTTCGACGGCGAGACCAGCGGCCGGGTGGTGCGGGACTTCTTCATCGAGAACGCCCTCTACTGGCTCGAGGAATTCCACTTCGACGGTCTGCGCTTCGACGCGGTCCACGCCATTCTGGACGATTCCGAGACACACTTCATCGGCGAACTCGCCGAGACCGTCCGGGCGCGGCTGCCCGGCCGCCACATCCACCTCGTGCTGGAGAACGAGGCCAACCAGGCCCGCTGGCTGGCGCGTGACGAACAGGGCAGGAGCCTGCAACACGACGCGCAATGGGCCGACGACCTGCATCATTGCTGGCACGTCCTGCTCACCGGCGAGGATGCCGGCTATTACGGCAGCTTCGCCGACAAGCCCATCGCGCACCTGGCCCGCTGCCTCTCGGAGGGCTTCGCCTATCAGGGCGAGCCGTTCCCGGCCCTCGACAACCACCCGCGCGGCGAGCCCTCCGCCCACCTGCCGCCCTCGGCCTTCGTCACCTTCCTGCAGAACCACGATCAGGTCGGCAACCGGGCGCTCGGCGAGCGCCTGAGCGCGCTCAGCGATCCGGCCAAGCTGGCGCTGGCGCGCGCCGGCCTGCTGCTCAGCCCGCAGATTCCGATGCTGTGGATGGGCGAGGAATGGTCGGCCACCGCGCCGTTCCTGTTCTTCGTCGATTTCGCCCCCGACGAGGAACTGAACAAGGCCGTGCGCGAGGGCCGCCGCAAGGAGTTCAAGAGTTTCGCGGCGTTCGCCGACGACACCTCGCAGATCCCCGACCCCACCGCCGAGCGGACCTTCCTGGATTCCCGCATCGACTGGGCGGAGGCCGAGCGCGCGCCGCATCGTTCGGTGTGGGCCGACACGCGCAATCTCCTGCAGATCCGGCATCAGACGGTCGTGCCGCTGACCAAGACCCGCTATCTCGGGGCGGAGGCGAGCCTGCCGCGCCCCGACGCGGTGGATTGCACCTGGCGCTACGAGGGCGGCCGCCTCCGCTTCGTCGCGAATTTCGGAGACGAGCCCCTGACCATCAAGCGCGACGGGCTTCAGCTGATCTGGTGCAACGGCGCCGATTGCGACCCGACCCACGATACCTTCGACATCCCGTCCTGGACGGGCATCTTCCTGACGGGTGTGAAGTGATGAGCCGCGACCTCGAACGCCTCGCCGATCTCCTCGGCGTCGCCGCCGGCTACACCGATGCCTTCGGCCAGCCGGTGGAGACCGCCCTCGACACCCGCCGGGGCATGATCGCCGCCCTGGGCTTTCCCGTGGGCTCCGACGACGAGATCGCCGCGAGCCTGCGCGAGGTCGCCGCCGTGCGCGACGGGCTGATCCCGCCGCTCCTGCCCACCGAGGCGCGGCGCGCCACCTTCGTCGCCCTGCGCCGGGGCGAAGCCACCGGCACCGTGGCCTGGCGGCTCGCCGACGAGCGCGGCCACGTCCGCGAGGGGCGCACCGCGCTCAATGCCAGCGGCCCGGCGGGCTTCGAATTGCCGCCGCTGACGCCCGGCTATCATCGCCTCACCGTCACCTTCGGTGAGAGGCGCGCCGAGGCCTGGGTCATCTCCGCGCCGCAGCGCTGCTGGCGCCCGCGCGCCTACGCGGATGAGGGGGCCCGCGACTGGGGGCTGGCCGCCCAGCTCTACGGTCTGCGCTCGCCCGACAATCTCGGGATCGGCTCTTACGCCGATGCCGGCCGGGCCGCCCGCGATGCCGGCCTGCGCGGAGCCTCCTTCCTCGGCTTGAGCCCGGTCCACGCCCTGTTCGCCACCGACCGGACCAAGATTTCCCCCTATTCGCCATCCTCGCGCCTGTTCCTCGAGACCCTGTTCATCGAGCCGGGCGTCCTGCCGGGCTTTGCCGGCTCGCAGGCCGCCGCGCTGCTCGCGTCGATGTCCGACCGGGTCGAGGCCCTGCGCGAGGCCAAACTGGTGGAGCATGCCGGTATCTGGGCCGTGCTCTCGCCGGTCCTGCGCCGCTTCTGGGAGGATTCGGCGGCCCGGACCGGGGCCGATGCGGACTTCATCGCCTTCCGGGCCGCCGGGGGCGTCGATCTCGAAGCGCACGGCACCTTCGAGGCCTTGGCCGAGCATTTCCAGGCCCGGGGCGCCCTCTGGCTCGGCGACTGGCCCGAGGAGATGCGCCGCAACGGCACCGCGGCGGTCAAGGCCTTCGCCGCCGCGCAGGCGGAGGCGGTGACCTATCACATCTGGCTGCAATACCTCGCCGACCGGCAGCTCCAGGCGGCCTCCGAGACCGCGCTCGCCACCGGCATGCGGCTCGGCCTCTACCGCGACCTC
>JAKONB010000248.1 GCA_022702195.1 Beijerinckiaceae bacterium
CGCACGAGGTATTCGGTCTGCACCGTGACGAGCCGGTCGATCAGGGCCTCCACCAGGGCGGTGTCGTGCCGCGCCAGCGCCCGCGACGGGGCGAGGTCGGGGGTGCCGCGCCCGCCGATCATGTAGCTCGCCACCGTCCAGGGCGCGCCGCAGAAGCCGAGCAAGGTGGTTTCCCGGGGCAGCTCGGCGCGCAGGCGCCTGACGGTCTCGAAAACGGGGGCCAGATGCGAAAAGATCGCCGGGTCGTCGGCCTGGCGCAGGCGTTCGAACTCGGGCCGGCCCGCCATCGCGTCGAGGCGCGGCCCCTCGCCCTCGACGAAGCGCACCCCCTGGCCGAGGGCATCGGGGATCACCAGGATGTCCGAGAACAGGATCGCCGCCTCGAAGCCGAAGCGGCGGATCGGCTGAAGCGTCACCTCGGTGGCGAAATCGGGATTGTAGCAGAGGTCGAGGAAGGAGCCGGCCCGCGCCCGGACCTCGCGGTATTCGGGGAGGTAGCGCCCGGCCTGGCGCATCATCCAGGCGGGGGGGCGGCTCTGCGCCTGCCCCGAGAGCACCCGCAGGACCGCGCGATCCGCTCCATCACCCTGGCTCATGCGTTTGTCCGCCCCGTCCCGACCTCGTCGAGGTGGTGTGTAGCATTGATGGGACGGATGTCGCCCCTCGAAAACCCCGTCGCTCCCGGGGTCGTGAGGATCGCCACGGATCGGTCCCCACACCGGCCATCTAAAAGGAAAGAGAGATTCTAGGACTCTGTTTTTTCTTTTAGAGGGCTGGATGGCGGGAGCGGAAATCCGTCCACAGGGCGTCCCCGCCGCCACGGCGTTAAGAGGGCTTTAACGGATTGGGTTCAATGTCACGGATAGCCGATGCGCTCCAATGCGTTGAGACCGTCCAGGCCCCGAGCCGACGGTCCGGGTCCCTGATTCTCCCAAAACCGGGCGAGAAGCGCCCCGGTGCGACGGCTTGTTGACGCCAGAGTCGACAAGCCGGGGGGACTCGGCCTGGACCGCCCTGAGAAGCCGGCTTATCCACATTCATCGACTCCCCCGATCGTGCCGCGGTGGACAGGGCCGGCACGGTCCCGTCTCCTCGGCCGAAGGAGAAGGCCCTTCGATGAGTCGCAGCTATTTCCACCTCCATCTCGTCTCGGATTCCACCGGAGAGACGCTGATCAATGTCGGGCGCGCGGCGGCCGCCCAATACGAGGGCGTCTCGGCCATCGAGCACGTCTATCCGCTGGTGCGCTCGGGGCCGCAGCTCGAACGGGTGATCTCCGAGATCGAGGCCGCGCCGGGCCTCGTGCTCTACACCCTGGTGGGGCACGACCTCACCGAGCGCCTGGAGGCGGCCTGCCGCGAGACCGGCTCCCCCTGCCTCTCGGTGCTGCAGCCGGTCCACGCCCTGCTGCAATCCTATCTCGGCGCCGATTCCACCGCCCGGCCCGGCGCGCAGCACATGCTCAACGCCGAGTATTTCAAGCGCATCGACGCGATGAACTTCACCCTGGCCCATGACGACGGCAACCTGCCGCTCGACGTGGACGAGGCCGACGTGATCCTGGTGGGCGTCAGCCGCACCTCGAAGACCCCCACGGCGATCTACCTCGCCAATCGCGGGCTGAAGACCGCGAATTTTCCCCTGGTGCCCGGCATGCCGGTGCCGCCCAGCCTCGAGACGGCGCGCAAGCCGCTCCTGGTCGGTCTCCTGGCCAGCCCCGAGCGCATCGTGCAGATCCGGCAGAACCGGCTGCTGAGCCTGAAGGCCGACGATTCCTCGCTCTACGTCGACCGGTCTGCGGTAGCCGACGAGATCGCCGCCTGCCGGCGCCTCTGCACCAAGCACCGCTGGCCGACCATCGACGTCACACGCCGCTCCATCGAGGAGACCGCGGCGGCGATCGTCGATCTCCACCGCGAGCACCGGCTGAAATTCATCGCCAGCTGACGCGGCACGCCCGGGGCCGGTCAGAGCCTCGTCCCGAAAGGTGGTCTCCGGCTTTCGGACAAAGAATCGGATCGATGTCGATCCCCTCCGTGAGCCCGGCCAATCCCGCCGGGAAGGCCGCGACGGTCTCGGGATGGCGCGCCATGTCCCGGGCCAGGAAGGCGTCCATCGCCGAGGCCGCCTCCTCACGCGCGATTCCGGACCGAATTCACGGCTGGTGCGGCAAGGACGGGTCGATCGCTCGGATGCGTCCATTTTCCGCCGGACCGAGCGAACCCCCGCCGGCCGGGCGGGTTGAGGACAAGTCCCCCCACCCGGAGCGCCCGATGCTGACGCGATCCACCTGCGCCGCCCTCGCCCTGTTCGCCGTCGGTCTGCCGATGGGCCTCGCCTGGTCGGCGACGCCCGCCGAGGCGGCGCAATCCTACCTGTACCGGGAGAAGCGGTTCAAACATGCCTGCCGGCCGCCGCTGAAATTCGCCGCCGGGGCCTGCGTGCGCCGCTGTCCGGCGGGGTATCGCGATACCGGCCGGTACTGCCGCTTCCGGAACATGAGCCGATAGGGCGCCCTTCGCCAAAGCCGGTCGCCTTGTCGACCCGTCTTGTCGGGCCGACCCGAACCGTGACACTGGAGCGATGGACCACCCCGCTCCCCTCTGGCTCGGCCCCCGGCCGCTGATCCTCGCCTCCACCAGCCCGACCCGGCGCGCGCTCCTGGCGAGCGCGGGGTTGAGCGTCGAGACGCAGAGTCCCGAGGTCGACGAGCGCGCGGTGGAGGCCGCCTGCGCCGGTCTCAGCCCCTCCGACCTCGCCCTGCGGCTCGCCCGCGCCAAGGCCGAGGTGGTGGCGGGCCGGGCGCCCGGCCGGATCGTCGTCGCCGCCGATCAGGTGCTCGCCTGCGACGGCGCGGTGTTCCACAAGCCGGCCGATGCCGCCGCCGCCCGGGCGCATCTCGCCCGTCTGGCGGGCCGGACCCACGCGCTTCATTCCGCCGTGGCCTTGGCGGATGCGGAGGGCGCCGTCGAGAGTTTCGTCGAGACCGCCCACCTCACCCTGCGGCCCCTCGATGACGAGGACATCGCGGCCTACGTGGCCCTGGCCGGTCCGGCCGCGCTCGGCAGCGTCGGCGCCTACCAGCTCGAAGGGCTCGGCATCCATCTCTTCACGCGGATCGCGGGCGACCACAGCACCATCCTGGGCCTGCCGCTGCTCCCGCTCCTCGCCCGCCTGCGCGCGCGGCATCTGCTGGCATTCTGATGAGGTCTTCCGCTTGATCGCCTTGGATGTCACGGTCGAAACCGGCTTCCTCCCGTTTGGGTTCGCGGATTCACACGACGCGCGTGATAGCGCGGGTCCCCTCTCCTTCCTGGAGAGGGGGCCTGTCGTGCCTTTTACCGAACGATATCCGCTCACGATATCAGCGGTTTGACAGATGTATGAATCCGCTGGCCCGCGGACGGGAAGGGGATTCGCGCCGAACAGGCCTGCGCTGCGCCGGTGCCCCTGGCCGACGCTATCCGCCGGCCGCCGTATGACGCGCCGCCCTCGGCCAATGACCCCGGAGTTGCCTTGATGGCCGAACACCCTTCCCACGATCACGGCGACCATGATCATCCTGATCACGCGCATCACGGGCATGATCACCACGGACATTCGCACCCTGGCCACGCCCACGGGCTCGGCGGCGGGCACGTCCATGCGCCGGCCTCGTTCGGGCGGGCCTTCGCCATCGGCATCCTGCTCAACACCGGATTCGTGATCGTCGAGGCCGCCTACGGCTTCGCCTCGCAATCCATGGCCCTGGTGGCCGATGCCGGCCACAACCTCTCCGACGTGCTCGGCCTCGTCGTCGCCTGGATCGCCTCGGTGCTGGTCAAGCGCGCGCCCAGCCCGCGCTTCACCTACGGCCTGCGCGGCTCCTCGATCCTCGCCGCCCTGTTCAACGCCGTGTTCCTGCTGGTGGCCACGGGCGCCATCATCTGGGAGGCGATCCTGCGCATCATGGACCCCGCACCCGTGGCGGGGG
>JAKONB010000251.1 GCA_022702195.1 Beijerinckiaceae bacterium
AATTGCGAGGCGTGGTAGGCGATGAGCCCGGCCAGACCGATCACCCCCCAGAGCCCCAGGACCAGCACGCCGTAGACGAGCCGCCCCATGATGGAGCGGCGGCGCTTGGCCTTGCGGATGCTCTTCTTGGACGCGAGGCGCTGCGGGGCCTGGCCCAAATCGCGCGTGCCTCGGGCCGACACCGACCCCGTTCCTCGTCCTGCCACGCCGCCTCCCGCACGATCAGCGCGCGACAGGCGCAGATCGAGGTCGGCCGGATTCGCGACGCGGCCTTCCGGCACGTCGAAATTCGGCTCACCTCTGCCCGTGCCGCCGCGACCCTTCGCCATGCTGTGCCGTCCGCCCCCGGAAACCCATGCGTTACCGGATCCCGCTTGCGCACGGTAAATACGGCGGGTTTAAGGGGTGTTAACCGGACGAATTTTCAAAGCATTGATTTCGAAGGATAATTTTCAAGCGCGAGAGGGGTCGGAGGGCGAATCCCGCCCCCTGTGGCCGTCATGCGTCAGCGCGGCCGCGTCGCCCGGAACAGGACGAATCCCACCAGGGCCGCGAGGCCGAGGGCGAGGGAGCGGTTGTCGCGCACCGCGTCGCGCAGATCCGCGCCGGCCCGGTTCAGATCGTTGCCCAGCGGCGAGCCGGCCAGCAGCTGCTCGGCGCGGCGATGGTTCTCCGGGCGGGTGGCGATGGAGATGTCGAAGCCATCCGCGTGCCGCTCGATGTCGATGCTGTTCCGGGCAAAGCCGGCCCGTGACAGCCGGTCGCGCGCCGCGTGGGCCGCCTTCAACGAGGACACCGTCGTGAAGGCCAGCAGGCTGTCGGACATGAGGTTTCTTTCGATGCGTCTCGGCCTCTCGAAACCCCGCGCGATGGAGGCTGGTTCCGCCAAGCCTTAAGGCCTCGGAAACCACAGCGGCTTAACGCCAGCTCCTACGAACTGCGGTCGATTCCTTCGGGATGCCGAGGTTCGGCTTCGCTGAGACGCCGCGCGGGCTCAGGCGATCCAGCCGCCGCTCCGATCGCGCGGAGGCTGGATCATCCCCCGCATCGAGACAGGAGCCCGTGGCTTGCGCGATCCGTTCGTCCCCGACGCCCTCGCCGAGCGCCTCCGGACCAAGCGCCGCAAGGGCGTGAGGCTGGAGGCGCTGGCCTACGAGCCCGCCAAGCCGCTCTTCGCCGAGCTGCTCGATACGCGCGGCCACGGCACCGGCCAGTTCGTGCGGCTGTCACAGGGCATGGTCGAGCGCATCACCCGCTCGCTCAAGGGAGACTGAGGCGCGTACGACATCCGATCGTTCGCTGCGCAAGGCGGATGTCGTCTTCGTTCAAACGCCGCACGGGCTTGCCAACACCAATCTCCGCTCGGATCGAACGGCGACCGGTTCAGCGGTCGCAGCCGATGCAGATGTCGCGCACCACGCGCTCGCGCTTGGGGCCGGTGCGCTGGTTGGGCAAGTCCCCGTCTAGAACGCGTGCGCTGGGCCGGGGCGGCGGGAGCGGGGCGGGGGGCGGGGCGATCTCGGCCTTGTGCGCCGGCGCGTCCTCGGGCGTCAGGGCCATGTACTGGGCCCGGGCCGGGCCAAGCTCCATCGAACCCAGGATCGTGAGGGCTAGGGCGCCGACGGACAGGGTTTTGGTGACCATTCGGGCAGCCTTCCGAGTTTCGGAATTCGGCACGGGCCGATGCTTCAGGCATCGGCGATGAGCCGCCCCGTGCGGCGATGCGGCCGTCGTCTTGGCTGGAACGGGGCAGGGGGCGGTTCGTTCCCCGTCCCCTCCGCCGCTGCGGCGCAGGTTATCCGGGATCGCGCCATGCCTCATCTCCTCGTCGCGGATGGAAACGACCGCGCGGGGCGTGTCCAGCATATCGGGGCCACCGGTGTCACCTCGGCGGAGGCCTATGCCCGCATCCTGCAGAGTTTCGCCGCCGATATCCGTTGTACGACGCTTCACCCCGCCGATCCCGATGGAAGCCTGCCGCCGGGCACCGCTCTGGCCGGGTTCGACGGCCTTGTGGTCACCGGCTCGACCCTGCATGTGAGCGACGACACCCCGGCGGTGCATCGCCAGATCGCCCTGGTCCGGGACGCCCTCGCTGCGGGCCTGCCGGTCTTCGGCTCGTGCTGGGGCGTGCAGGTCGCCGCCGTGGTGGCGGGCGGCGATGCCGGCCGGAACCCGAAAGGACCGGAATACGGCTTCTCCCGCGATCTCGCGCCCAATCCGGCGGGGCGACAGCATCCGCTGCTCGCCGGCCGGCCGGACCTGTTCGATGCGCCGGCCATGCATCTCGACGCGGTGGTCGACCCGCCCGCCCATGCCACGGTGCTGGCCGGCAACCCAATGCTGGTCGTGCAGGCCATCGAGATCGTGCACGGGCCGGGCATCTTCTGGGGGACGCAGTACCACCCGGAACTCGACCTCGACGATCTGGCCGCGATGCTGCGCCTCAGCGCCGAGGACGTGGTGGCCGCCGGCACTTGCCCCGATCTAGCGGCGGTGGAAGCCTATGCGGCGGATCTGTGCCGGATCCACCACGATTCGAAGACGGCCACGGCCCTCGTCGCGCGCCACCGCCTCGGGCCGGACCTGCTCAAAGCCGAATCCCGCCGCCGGGAGATCGGCAATTTCCTGCGCTGCCTCGTCCGCCCGCGCATGGCGGCGGCGGCCTAACCCGGCCTCCACGCGATGAAAGCGAAGGCCGGATGAGCCAGGCCGCGCGGCACTTGAGCGAAGCCGAACTCCACCATTCCGGAGGGATCAACCGGAGTTCGGATCGATGCGTCAGCGCAGGCCGCGCTCGGCGGCGATCCGGTCGTAGGCGGCGTTGATCGCCGCCAGCCGCCGGGTGGCGATGGTGACGGCCTCGGCCGGGAGGCCCCGGGCGATG
>JAKONB010000271.1 GCA_022702195.1 Beijerinckiaceae bacterium
TTGCGCCCAAAACCTCGTTCCAGGGACTGATCCTGACGCTCCAGCGGTTCTGGGCCGCGCAGGGCTGCGTCATCCTCCAGCCCTACGACATGGAGGTCGGCGCCGGCACGTTCCATCCGGCCACGACGCTGCGGGCGCTCGGTCCGAAGCCGTGGAAGGCGGCCTACGTCCAGCCCTCGCGCCGGCCCAAGGACGGGCGCTATGGCGAGAACCCAAACCGGCTCCAGCATTACTATCAGTTCCAGGTGATCCTGAAGCCGAACCCGCCCAACCTCCAGGAACTCTACCTCGCTTCCCTCGACGCCATCGGCGTGGATCTGAAGCTCCACGATATCCGCTTCGTCGAGGACGATTGGGAGAGCCCGACCCTGGGTGCCTGGGGGCTCGGCTGGGAGTGCTGGTGCGACGGGATGGAGGTGAGCCAATTCACCTATTTTCAGCAGGTCGCCGGCTTTGAATGTTCTCCCGTGGCGGGCGAACTGACGTATGGGCTTGAGCGCCTCGCCATGTATGTCCAGGGGGTCGAGAACGTCTACGACCTCAACTTCAACGGGGCCGAGGGCGACGCGAAGGTCACCTACGGCGACGTTTTCCTCCAAGCCGAGCAGGAATATTCGCGCCACAATTTCGAGGCGGCCGACACGGCGATGCTGTTCCGTCAGTTCACCGACGCGGAGAAGGCCTGCCGCAGCTACCTCGATGCCGGCGCGCCCGCCTCCGAGGCCGAGCGCCACCGCATGGCGCAGCCGGCCTACGACCAGTGCATCAAGGCCAGCCACGTCTTCAACCTGCTCGACGCGCGCGGCGTCATATCGGTGACGGAGCGCCAGAGCTACATCCTGCGGGTCCGCGAACTGGCCAAGGGCTGCGGCGCGGCTTGGCTGCGCACGGAGGGCGGTGGGGCGGCGTGATGCTGGTTCTTTGACATGATCTGACGAGCACGGCGGCGAGCTTCGATGCGCGCCGATGACACCCTGAAAATCACCTCGGACGCCCCTTCCCCATGCCTGATCTCCTCCTCGAACTGCGCTCCGAAGAGATTCCCGCCCGCATGCAGCGGCGCGCGGCCGACGATCTGAAGAAGCTCGTTACCGATGCGCTGGTGGAGCGCGGCTTCCTCTACGAGGGGGCGAAGGCCTTCGCGACGCCGCGCCGGCTCGCCCTGCACGTGGCCGGCCTGCCGCCGCGCGGTCAGGACGTGCGCGAGGAGCGCAAGGGACCCCGCGTCGGGGCGCCGGAGGGGGCTGTTCAGGGCTTCCTCAAGAGTGCGGGGCTGGCGAGCCTCGATCAGGCCACCATCGTCACCGATCCGAAGAAGGGCGAGTTCTACGTCGCGGTGATCGAGCGGGCCGGGCGCGAGACCCTCGACGTTCTGGCCGAGATCCTGCCGCAGATCATCCGGAATTTCCCGTGGCCGAAGGCGATGCGCTGGGGCAAGGCCTCGGCCCAGCCCGGCGCCCTGCGCTGGGTGCGGCCGCTGCAATCCATCGTCGCCACCTTCGGCCCCGAGACCGAGACGCCCGACGTGGTTCCGTTCGCGGTCGACGGGATCGTAGCCGGCACCACCACCTACGGCCACCGTTTCCTGGCGCCGGAGCCGATCGAGGTTCGCCGCTTCGACGATTACGTCCGGGCGCTGGAGCGCGCCAAGGTCGTGCTCGATGCCGACCGGCGCAAGGACATCATCCTGCACGATGCCCGCGATCTCGCCTTCGCGCGCGGCCTGGAACTCGTCGAGGACGAGGGGCTGCTCGAGGAGGTGGCCGGCCTCGTGGAATGGCCGGTGGTGCTGATGGGCTCCTTCGACGAAGCCTTCCTCGACATCCCGGCCGAGGCGATCCGCGCCACGATCCGGGCCAACCAGAAGTGCTTCGTGCTGCGCCAGCCCGGCGCGACACGCTTGGCGCCGGCCTTCATCCTGGTCTCCAACCTCGTCGCCAGCGACGGCGGCCTGGCCATAACCGCCGGCAACGAGCGCGTGGTGCGGGCGCGCCTCTCGGACGCGAAGTTCTTCTGGGAGACGGACAAGGCGATCCGGCTGGCGGATCGGCTGCCGAAGCTCGACACCATCGTGTTCCACGAGAAGCTCGGAACGCAGGGCGAGCGGGTCGAGCGCATCGCGGCCCTGGCGCGCGAGCTCGCGCCGCTGGTCGGGGCCGATCCCGAATCGGCAGAGCGCGCGGCGCGCCTCGCCAAGGCCGACCTCGTCACCGAGATGGTCGGGGAATTCCCGGAGCTCCAGGGCCTGATGGGCCGGACATACGCGGCGCTTCAGGGCGAGCACCCGAGCGTCGCGGCCGCCATCGAGGATCATTACAAGCCGGTCGGTCCCTCCGACCGCGTGCCCGCCGATCCCGTCGCCATCGCCGTGGCGCTCGCCGACAAGCTCGACACCCTGGTGGGGTTCTGGACCATCGAGGAGAAGCCCACCGGGAGCAAGGACCCCTTCGCGCTGCGGCGGGCGGCGCTGGGCGTCATCCGGCTGATCCTCGACAACGGGATCAAGCTGTCGCTGCTGGAGGACGGCTACCGGGCCGCGGCAGACGGGCTGCATTTCCACAGCGCCGCAACGGTGCCGCTACCGGACCCGGACGTGGCGGCCGATCCGTCCGCCGACAGCCTCCTCGCCTTCTTCGCCGACCGCCTGAAGGTCTATCTCCGCGATCAGGGCGCCCGCCACGATCTCATCGACGCCGTCTTCGCCCTGCCGGGTCAGGACGACCTCCTGATGGTGGTCCGCCGGGTCGAGGCGCTGGGACAGTTCCTGGAGACCGACGACGGCAAGAACCTGCTCGCCGGCTACAAGCGCGCCGCCAACATCCTGCGCATCGAGGAAAAGAAGGACGGCCGCGCTTACGAGGCCGCTCCCGACGCGGCCCTCGCGGCCGCCGGCGAGCCGGAGGAGCGCGCTTTGTCCGAGGCCCTCGTGGTTGCGCGCGAGGCGGCCTCGGCGGCGGTGGCATCGGAGGATTTCGCCGGGGCGATGCGGGCGCTCTCGACCCTGCGCGCGCCGGTGGACGCCTTTTTCGACAAGGTCACGGTGAATGCCGAGGACCCCGCCCTGCGGGCGAACCGCCTGGCGCTGCTCAACGCCCTGCGCGCCGCCACCCGCGAGGTGGCTGATTTCTCGCGCATCGAGGGGTGACGCTTCTGTGTGATGCGTCGTCGGAAGATGTCGCATCGCGCCTCGTGACGAAGTTTGGGTTTTCAGAGCCCGGACCTGCGGTCATTCAGGAGAATTGCGCAATCGTGGGCAGGACGAAGCGGAACGGTTTTGCGACCTGCTCCGTTAGCGCCGCAGTTTCCACGAGGGAGATCTTCATGCGTACCCCCATCATCGCCGCACTGACCCTGGCCACGCTGTTCGGTGCCTCCGCCGTCCAGGCCGAGACCACGGTGATCCGCCGCGACGCGCCAGACACCGTCGTGGTCGACCGGCCCGCCAGCGAGAGCCGCACGGTTGAGCGTCGCGAGTCCAGCGACGGCTGCTCGTCCAAGACTGTGACGAAGGAGAACGATCTCGGCGACCGCAAGACGGTCACCAAGGAGACCTGCGACTGACTTTTTCGCGGCTCCCGGCCCGGACGACCCGCTTCGGCCAAGCCGAGGCGGGTCGTTACATTCCGTCCGTTGCCGCTCAGAGAGCCTTGGCGTAGCGCCAAGCCTCCATCCCGTCCTCGTAGTAATCGGGGATCACCCCGAAGCGCGCGTAGCCGCGGCGTTCGTAGAGCCGGATTCCGGCGCCGTTATCGGCGCGAACCTCGAGGCGCAGCACCCGGCAGCCATGGAGGCGGGCATCCGCCTCCGCGGCGTCGAGGACGAGCCTTCCCAGCCCGGACCCGGCCCGGGCCGGCGATACCGCGATGGAGGAGAGCCGCGCGTTGGGGCTGCCCTTGCGCCGCTCGATCGTGGCGGCCCCCACCAGGGTCTCGCGCCCCTCGTTGTCCTCCGTCACCGCGACCAGGAGCGTCATGCTCGGCGAGCGGATCGCGTGGCGGATCGC
>JAKONB010000298.1 GCA_022702195.1 Beijerinckiaceae bacterium
CGGAGATGGCCTGAAGCTCACGGGTCGAGACACGCCCCATGATCAGAGCCGCCTTGAGGCGGTCGAGCCCGTCGAGCAGGTCGTGTCCGCGCCGCGCCGAGCGGCGCCGGCGCTCCTCGGATGTGTCGGTCTGGGTCTGAAGCGTCAGGATGGCGTCGAGACCGGCCAGGGGCGTGGACGGCATGGCGGCGAAACTGGGCGGCAGCGGGGCGCTCCGGCCGAGCGTGAAGGTCTGGGCAGCGCCGGCTTTGCGGGCCAAGCCGGCCAGGGCGCCATTGGGAGTGGCAAAGCAGGTATCGATACGCATGGGCGGAACACGATCCCGGATGGGCGGAGCGCCATCCTGTCGAGCGGCAGAATCCCGTCGGCGTGGTTAAGGCTGCGTAAACAGGGCGGCAGAAGCTGCCGGGTCGGCAGAAAGCGGTATCGCCGGTGAGCGTCCGCCGCGAAGTCGCGACGAAAACAAGCGATAGAAAACAGCGCGTTACGAGGATCACGAACCTGGCATGGTCCTGGCGAGACCTCGCCTGCCCATTTCTCCATCGAAGCGCGACATGCGAATTCAGATGCCCGGCCCATCCCAAACCGTCCGCTACGCACGCCTGCTCTTGGCGATGCTCGCGCTCGTCCTGTCGATGCCCCGAGAGGCCGCCGCCCTGTCGCGGGTGAAGGATCTCGCCAGCATCGAGGGCGTGCGCCAGAACCAGCTCGTGGGCTACGGCATCGTCGTCGGCCTCAACGGCACCGGCGACACGCTCAACAACATCCCCTTCACCAAGCAGTCGCTCCAGGCGATGCTGGAACGGCTGGGCGTCAACACCCGCGGCGCCACCATGCGCACCCAGAACCTCGCGGCCGTGATGGTGACGGCGAGCCTGCCCCCCTTCGCCACGCAGGGGAACCGCATCGACATCACGGTGTCGTCGCTGGGCGACGCCAAATCGCTCCAGGGCGGCACCTTGCTGGTGACCCCCCTGCTCGGCGCCGACGGGGAAGTCTACGCCCTCGCTCAGGGCTCGGTGGCCATCGCGGGATTCTCGGCGGAGGGCGACGCGGCCAAGATCACCCGCGGCGTGCCCACCAACGGGCGGGTGCCCAACGGGGCGATGATCGAGCGCGAGATGGCCTTCAAGATGAACGACATGCGCTCCCTGCGCCTGTCCCTGCGCAACCCGGACTTCACCACGGCCAAACGGATCGCGTCCGCGATCAACGATTTCATGGGCGGGGACACCGCCGAGCCCACCGATCCCGCCACCGTGACGTTGCAGATTCCGGCCCGCTACGGCGGCAACATGATCCGACTCGTCACCGAGGTGGAGCAGCTCAAGGTCGAGCCGGACCAGACCGCGCGGGTCATCGTCGACGAACGCTCCGGCATCATCGTGATGGGACGCGACGTGCGCGTCTCCACGGTCGCCATCGCGCAGGGCAACCTCACCGTCACCATCACCGAGCAACCGCAGGTGAGCCAACCGGCCCCGCTCTCCAACGGCACCACCACCGTGGTGCCCCGCACCGGCGTGAAGGTCGATACCGGTGACGGCAACAAGCTGGCGCTGGTCAAGGAGGGCGTGACGCTGCGCGAACTCGTCGACGGCCTCAACGCCCTCGGTGTCGGCCCGCGCGACCTCATCTCGATCCTGCAGGCGATCAAGGCCGCGGGCGCTCTCCAGGCCGACATCGAGGTGATGTGATGCCGGCTCGTCCCACCCGTTCCCACCCCCAGTGAGGTCATCGACATGCTGCTCGCTCCCCTCGCCGCCAGCGCCGCCATCGGTGTCGGCAAAACCCTCATCAGCGAGATCGCCAAGGTGGTCACTGGCACGGCCGGAACCCAGGAGGCCAGCGCCAAGGCCACGGTCGCGAAGGCTGCGGCCGAAGCCAAGGCCCGCAAGGCGTCCACCGATTTCGAAGCGATGTTCCTCGAACAGACCGTCGACCGCCTGGCCCAGTCCGAGGGCACCGACGGGCCGCTCGGTGACAACGGCACCGGCGGCGGCGTCTACCGCTCGATGCTGACCAAGGAATATGCGGGGCAGATCGTGAAGAGCGGTGGCGTCGGTATCGCCGATCAGGTGTTTCGTGAAATGATGAAGCTGCAGGAGGGAACCCATGTCAGCGCCTCTTGAGGCTCAGCCTCCGCGCGTGAGCGATCAGGCCGACGCGCAGGCCCTCGTGGCCGATCTGCTGGCCACACTGGAGGCGTTGGAAGCCGTGATGGCGCGCGAGAGCGATCATGTCCGGGTCGGACGCCTGCGCGAGGGCTTGGCCGAGGCCGAACGGAAAACCACGCTGTCGGCGGCCTACCTTCAGGGGCTGGAGGCCCTCAAAGCCAACGCCATCGCCCTGGCGCGTTTCGTTCCCGAGGAGATCGAGACGCTGAAGGCAACCCATCGCCGGTTCGCCGGCATCGTCGAGGTCAATCAGGTGGTGCTCGCCACCGCCCGCACGGTGTCGGAGAGCCTGGTGAAGACCCTGGTCGAGGAGTTGAGCAAGGCGCGCACGCCGACGGTCTATGGGCGGCCCACCCACCTCCCCTCCCCTTACGGCCGCGCCGGCGCCACCCCCGGACAGCCCCTGGTGCTCTCCCGGAACCTGTGAACGGTTCGGGCGCGGCCACGTCCGCGTTGGCGGGCGCCCATACGTAGGAAGCCGCGCGCCGACCGCCATCGGCGGCGGTGTAGGTCTCAAGGGCGCGGTGCCCCCGGTTCGGCGGGGACCGGAACGCCCTTGGGACCCGGACCCGCATCGATCCCCGTCGCGACGCGACGGCTCGGGCGGATGCAGATGCCGCCGCCGGGAATGCGTCACGAAGCCCACGCCGGATTTCCGGCAAGGCCGCATGGCCTCCGGGCCGGGACGGACGGGCTCGTCCAGGCAGGCCAGCCCGAGCGCCACCTTGGCGATGGCGAGACCGCGATGTCGCGTGAACGGAGCGCGTTCATCGACCTCGACAGGCCAAGATCAGGTTCGCCGGCACAGTCTCGCCTGAGCGCGCATCCCACGGGTCCGAATCTAACCTCCGTCCTCGAGCGGCCGGACGGGTCCCGCAGATCCATCGCAAACGTCAAGGTCCGTGACCGTTCCAGATCATGCTTCCAACAAGCGGTATCAATCCAGGAACATCACAACTGCCGCAGATCTTGCCGGTCGGTGATGACGTACCGCCCTCAAAGAACCCATCCGTTGCAGAACGGCTGCCGCCCATCCGGTTCGGCACCGGATGGGCGGCAGAGTCCACTCGGATAGGACCTACCAGGCGTAGCGTAGCCCGCCCGCCACGATGTGAGCGGTCATATCGCGGCCGAGCGCCGCCTCGTAGCGGGTGAAGACCTGCAGGTTGTCCCTCTGGGCGGTCAGGCCGGCGCTGACCACGCCGGTGTCGCGGCCGATGCCCGCGAAGGTGGTGGTGAAGGGCGAACCCGGTGCGCCCACCAGGGAGGCCGTCACGAGGGAGGCCGTGTCGCCGACATTATGGTAGTAGCGCGCCCGGATCTCGGGGCTGAACACGATCCCGTCATGGGCGATGTCAGCGGTCACCCGCACGCCGATGGAGGGCTGCACGATGTCCTGCGTCTCGGCCCGCGCGTCGAGCCCGGCGGAGCCGGCGTTGCGCTCGGCGAACCGGTCACGGCTGAGCCGGTACCAGTCGAGGCCGAGGCTGGGCTCGGCGTAGAGGGCACCGATCTGGGCGCGGGTCCCGATCTTGAAGGCCGCGCTGAGATCGTCGCTCCCGTAGCTGCCCACCGCCGTCCGCGACAGGTCGCCGAAGCTGAGGCTGCGGATGGTCCGGGTGTCGGCGTAGGTGTAGGCCGCCACCGCATCGACGAAGATGCGATCGAGGCCGAGGGAGCCGTAGACCGAGCCCTGATAGGCGCTGGCCCCGCTGCGATCGAGGCCGCCGGCGCCGTTGGTGGTCCCGTCCGCGTAGCCGAAGCTGGCGCCGACCAGCGCGCCGTCGAACCGCTTGTCCGCGCCCACCATCACGCCGACATGGGTGAGGTCAAAGCCGTTGCGGCCGCCGACCCGGCCCGGGCCGCCGAGGCCGCGCGCCCAGAGCGAGACCTCGGTCGGGTCCGCCTTCGCCGGCGCGGCAAGACCAGCGGCAAGACCATTCGCACCCTGGCGCAGGATCGCGCCGGTGCGGGTCTGATCCGAGCCGGCGATGGCGCCGTCGAGGCCGATGCCCGGCTGCATATCCGCGCGGCCTGCCCGGCGATCCGCCATACGGTCCTCGAT
>JAKONB010000308.1 GCA_022702195.1 Beijerinckiaceae bacterium
ACGACCGCCTGATGAAGCGCCTCAACCTGCCGGCCGACAAGGTGCGGGTGAACGTGACGCTGTTGGGCGGCGGCTTCGGCCGCAAGTCCAAGCCCGATTACGTGCTCGAGGCCGCCCTGTGCAGCAAGGCCGTGGACGGTGCCCCGGTCAAGCTGATCTGGACCCGCGAGGACGATCTCCACCACGGCTACTATCACACCATCTCGGTGGAGCGGATCGAGGCCGGCCTCGACGACAAGGGCATGCCGGTGGCCTGGCTCCACCGTTCCGCGGCGCCGACCATCGGGTCGATCTTCGCGCCGGACCCCAAGCACGAACTCCCGTTCGAGCTCGGCATGGGCCTGACCAACACGCCCTTCGCGGTGCCCAACATCCGGCTCGAGAATCCGGCCGCCGACGCGCATGTGCGCATCGGCTGGTTCCGCTCGGTCTCCAACATCCCGCACGCCTTCGCGATCCAGTCCTTCGTGGCCGAACTCGCCCATGCCGCCGGCCGGGATCCGAAGGATTACCTGCTCGACCTCATCGGACCCGCGCGCCAGATCGATCCGACGACCATCGGCGACGTGTGGAATTACGGCGAGGATCCGGCGCGCTATCCCATCGACACGGGACGCCTGCGCGGGGTCATCGAGGCGGCGGCCAAGGGCATCGGCTGGGGCCGCAAACTGCCCAAGGGCACGGGTCTGGGCATCGCCGGCCATTACAGCTTCGTCACCCACACGGCGGTGGCCGCCGAGGTGGAGGTCGGGGCCAAGGGCGAGGTCAAGGTCAAGCGCGTCGACATCGCCATCGATTGCGGTCCGCAGGTGAACCCGGAACGCATCCGCTCGCAGATGGAGGGCGCGGTGGTGATGGGCATGGGCCTCGCGCTCTCGGCCGAGATCACCTTCAAGGACGGGCGCGCGCAGCAGAACAACTTCGACGGCTACGAGATCACCCGGCTCGACGCGACGCCCAAGGAGATCCACGTCCACCTGCTGCCCAACCCGAACTATGCGGGACCGCTCGGCGGCGTCGGCGAGCCGGGCGTTCCCCCGGTCGCGCCGGCCATCGCCAACGCGGTGTTCGCGGCCACCGGACGGCGCATCCGCCAGCTCCCGATCCGCGACCAGCTGAGCGCCTGATCCGATCCATTGTCCTCCCGAGGTCACGGCCTTCGGGAGGCTGCGGACAACCCAAACGAAGAAGGGGAGCCGCTCCGTGCGGCTCCCCTTCTTCGTGTCCGACGCTTTTTCTCGGAGCCCCGGGGCCGCCGGCGGGTTGAGAGAGACGCGAGCGCCCCCTCACGGGCGCTCCCTTCTCACCCGAAACCGTCAGGACGACCTCAATGACGCGACATGCGTGGCTCGCCACCGGACTTCTCGCAACCGGAACCCTGTCCCTCCTCGCCGGGCCTGCCCTGGCCGAATCCTGCGCGGACCGGATGGCGAAGGTCGACGCCCTGGTGAAGGAGCAGTCCAACGAGGCGATCTCGGCCTCCACCAGCGGCAAGGCCGATGCCGGCGCCCGTGCCGGCAAGGGCACCACCGACAGCGCCGCCAATGCCAACGCCACCCCGGAGGCCCCTCCCGGGAAATCGGTCGAGGCGGGCAAGGGCAGCGACCGGGCGATGCAAGCGAAGGTCGCCCTCGACGAGGCCCGCACCGCGCAGGGCAAGGGCGACGAGATGGGCTGTATGGATGCCCTGGGGCGCGCTCAGAAACTGCTCGCCACGGCCCCCTGAGGGATGCCGGCCCGGAGCGCTGCGCACCCCTCGAACTTCGGCCGATCCTCGGGGCGGAGTTCGGCGTCGCGTGCGCCCCGGATGGGGCTCGGCCGTTCCGACATCCGTATCGATCAGGCCGGTGTCGGAACCGTCAGGCCGAAGCACATGCGGGGCAGCGGCATTCTGCGGACCTGCCCCCGCACGAAGGATCAGGCAGCCGCCTCGAGGGCGCGCCGATTGCCGTTGAGACCGGCACACAGATCGTCGATCTCCGCGAGGTCGAGGGCCTCACCGGCCTCACTCGCTATGGCATCGATCAAGTGGTCTTGACGTGGATTAAAGGGATGCCCTTGTAATCTATAGAATTGATAATACCTCAGAGCAGCCAGTACAGTATTCCGCTCCCGCTCAGTCATTGCAATATTTTGCATATTTTCTATCCCCCCGCGGTCCGATACAAAATTTCGGAAAATAACCTCTTCGCGACGCGTTGAGCTTGCGTTTCATAACCGCGATTTGGCCCTCACGTCCATCACCAGAGAGGGTCCGTTAACCCTGAGACGCGGCGCGGTTCGCTTTTCCGCCAGTCCAAGCCTTTGGACCCACGGAGTTTCCGCCAGGGGATGAGTCCGGTAATTTTTTTTCGTGCGAATTCGCTCATATCGGCTTGACAGAAGCTGGCTATCCAACCCCCTCCGCGGGCCAGTAAGGGTCTCGTTAATCGCCGTCCGGCATCCTCAGCCAGGACCGTCGTCCGTCCGGTGCCGCCGGACCGGACGGTCAGGATGGGTGAACGTGCATGCCTCCAGGGCCGCCCCGGTCGCCGACACGGCTGCGGAACGCGCAGGACGCCGCTCCGGCGCCCGCGCCGCCCGTGCTCAACCCGGCCATTCGCCGGCACCTCGGTTCGAGCCTGCGGACCTATTATGCCGGCCTCCCGGCCGAACCACCGGACGCGCGACTCGCGGCGCTGCTCGCCTGGCTCGACCGGGAGAGCGCCTGAGGAGGCGGCCTCCGCGAGGTCCGACGGGATCGGCGCAGATCCGTCCGGTCGGCGGAATCGGCCCGGAGGGGGCGAGCGGGGTTTCGGAGTCCCGCACGAAACGCCCGATCGCCACCGTTTCGCGCGGCCAGCAGGACGGCGCAGCCGGATCTCCGTGAGAGACACCCAGTCGGCCCGCGTTCATCCTGGGCGGAGTAAGGTCGGGATGGTTCGGGATTCTTAATGCAGACCGCATCAACCTCCCCTACTGAATCACCGAACTCCAACCGTTAAGCGAAGCCATGACCGTCCTCGTTCTCGTCGTCGCCGGCAATCTCCTCCTGGCGGCCGCCTTCTCGCTCGTCGCCGTCGTGGCCGACTGATTCCGCGACGATGCAGGCCGATCCCGGCGAAGGGGATCGGCCCTGATGCGAGCGAGGCCTCCCGTTGGCGTGAGCCTCCATCGGGCGCTGAGTGTCTCTCACAAAACCCCCGCTGCGCCGTCTCGCTTCGATCGAGAAATGGCGGCGGTCGGGAGTTCTGTGAGGCACTTTTAGCCGGCGTTCAGGAATTTCTCGACGCTGCCACTCAGGCTCGTGGAATGTCCCGCGAGGTTCTCGGCGACACTCCGCACATTCTCGGCGAACTGGCCGGTGGCGTTGGCGGCCGCCGAGACCCCCTCGATCGTCGTGGACATCTCATGGGTGGAGGCGGCCTGCTCCTCGACGGCGCTGGCCATGGCCAGGGTGAGCTTGGAGAGTTCGTCCACCGCATGGGTGATGGTCCCGATGGCGCCCACCGCCTCGCCCGTGGCGCTCTGGATCGCCGCGACCTGATGGGTGATCTCGTCCGTCGCCTTGGCCGTCTGGGCGGCCAGCGCCTTCACCTCGCTCGCCACCACGGCGAAGCCGCGCCCCGCCGCGCCGGCCCGCGCCGCCTCGATGGTGGCGTTGAGCGCCAGCAGGTTGGTCTGGTCGGCG
>JAKONB010000311.1 GCA_022702195.1 Beijerinckiaceae bacterium
GCGAGGCCTATATCGGCTTCCGCGGGCGCTTGCCGAGCATCGATCCGCTGCTGCGCCAGCGCGGCCTCGCCGCGTGAGCGCCGCCCCGCGATCATGGTAACGGTTTGGTAAAGAACCATCCTTAACCAATGCTTCCTGAGCCATCGGAAAGCATTGATCATGACAGAGAAGGTTTTCGCGGCGGGCAGCTCGCCGGACGCATTGCTGAAGCAGGCGGTGACGGGCGCGCAGGCGGTGGCGCAGAAGGCCGCCGCCGCGTCGCCGACCGGCGCGAGGACGAAACCCCGCTTGTCCGTCGAGCCGCGCGTCGCGGGACTTGCCGGCTGTGCCCTGGCCCTCGGGCTCGTGCTGGGTGCCGGCGCGACGTCTCTCGTCGGCAACCGCGATGCCCGCGCCACCGAGCCCCTGGCCCAGATCCAGGCGCGCCTCGACTCCGGGCATCTCGAGACCGAACGCCTCCACGCTCAGATGGAGCGGATCGCCAAGAGCCTGTCGCAGGTCGAGGAAACCGCCGAAGCGTCCCGCACCGAGACCAAGACACGGGGAGCCGCGCTCGCCGATCGGGTCGCCCGCACGGAACAGGCGCTCACCGCGAAGATCGCGGGTCTCGGCGACAAGATCGATCAGGCCGAGAAGGAGCAGACCGCCCGGATCGTCGCGCTGGCGGACAGGAAGCCCGCACCCCAGGCGAGCGTCGCCCCCGCGGCCGTGAAGGCGGCCTCACCGGAGCCCACCGAGACCGGTGCCCTCGCCGAGAAGCCGAAACCCGCCCCGACCGAGAACTGGGCGGTGCGCGACGTCTATGACGGGGTGGCGATGCTGGAAGACCGCAAGCGTCGACTCGTCGAGGTCGGCCCCGGCGACACGGTCCCGGGCGTCGGCCGGATCGAAGCGATCGAGCGGCGGGGCAAGACCTGGGTCGTCGTCACCCGGCAGGGCACCATTACGCCACAAACGTGGTGATATCTTCCCAAGTGAGCCTGTCCGACGACCGTGATCAGTTGGCCTGAATCTCGATCTCGCCTTCGACCGTGGTCACCGGAAAACGCGGCTCCATCGTGAGCGGGTCGGCCATCATGGCACCGCGCGCCGCGCGGTTGCGGCCATGGGTGAGCGCCCGCGTCTGAGCCTCCTGCGTGGGGTGCAGGAGTGCGGCCAGAAACGCATGTCCCTCGAAATCGGAATCGAGATTCTTGGCTTCGAAGACGGGCATGACGGCCACCGGACCTGAGACCATGCGACCCGCTTCGGGTCCGCACGTATCTGTTACTGACAGACAATGTGGACAACGGCAATAAGTTCCCGCCACGCCCGTTTCTTTACGATTGGTTCATGGTTGCATCGCCAAGCAGATTTTGCGGTGCGGTGTCGCACGGAATTACAATGTTCGTGGGCTCCGGTCGCAGAACGATAAGTCCAGCCCAGACCAACGACCACGATTCGCGGCGGGCTCGACACCTTCAAAGTGCCTTGACAAAACCATAATCGCCTTGAGAGGATTCAACTTTCTCAGGCGAGGTCCGCCTTCACCAATTCGGTATTAATCGCGAAGGCCGCCATGGCACCCTCGGCCGCGGCCACGATGGCGAATTGCACGCGCCGGGATGCATCGCCGGCCACGTAGAGTCCCGGAACGTTGGTGGTCTCGTAATCTCCCGTGGGGACGACGCCCGTGGGGCCGAGGTCACATCCGAGTTGCGTGATCAGATCGGAGGGATCGCAGGCATCCGGCATCAGGAACAGGGCGTGGCAGGGGCGCTCGGTGCCATCCCGGAACACCAGGCGCTCGGCCTGACGACCGTTGCCGTCCAGACGGGCGACCGGCGTGCGGCAGATCGCGATGCCGTTGCGGTCGAGGCGGGCGAGATCCGATTCGGAGAGATCCGGCTCGCCACCGTCGATGCAGAGCGTGACGTCGCCGCTCCAGACCGTCAGTTCCAGCGCGAGGCCGACGGCCTTGTGCCCGGCCCCGTAGGCGACGAGGGCGCGGTCGCGATTCTCGTAGCCGTCGCAATAGGGGCAGGAATGGACGCCACGCCCCCAATAGGTGTCGAAGCCCTCCACTCCGGGCAGGTCCTGATGCAGGCCGGTGGCCAGGATCAGCCGGCGGGCGCGCTCGACCTGCCCGTCCTCGCACCAGACGGCGAAGGTGTCCTCCTCGCGGCGGGCCTGCGTCACCCTCGCGGTCCGGCGTTCCACGGTCTCGTAGCGGTGGAGATCGGCTTCCGCGCAGGCGCGCAGGGCCTGGGGGGGTGTCCCGTCGCGGGTGAAGAGGCCCCAGGTCCGCGAGGCGGCGGCGTTGCGGGGCGTGCCGGTATCGAGGATCAGGACCGAGCGACGACAGCGCCCGAGGATCAGCGCCGCGTTCAAACCGGCCGGGCCGCCGCCGACGATGATCACGTCCCGCATCTGCCCTGCACTCCCGCCCGATGCCATCGTCGCGGCCAGGGCCTCGGCGATCGGTCTCATCGTCAACGGGCGTGCCGCGCCGGCGTTCAATCCCATGGTGGGCTGTCAACGACGCGGCGGACACGAAAAAGGGCGCTCGCGCGCCCCTGATCGATCGTCCGGGAAGGGAGGCGAGCCGCGCCGGATCAGGCGGCGGTGGGAGCCTTCACCGGAACGCCCTTCTCGGCGAGGAATTGCTGCAGTTCGCCCGACTGGAACATCTCGCGGGTGATGTCGCAACCGCCGACGAACTCGCCCTTCACGTAGATCTGCGGGATGGTCGGCCAGTTGGAGAAGGCCTTGATGCCGTCGCGGATCGCCATGTCGTCGAGGACGTTCACGCCCTTGAACGGCACTTCCAGGTAGTTGAGGATCTGCACGACCTGGCCGGAGAAGCCGCACATGGGAAATTGCGGCGTGCCCTTCATGAACACGACCACGTCCTGGGACTTGATCTCGGTCTCGATCGCGGTGTTGACGTCGCTCATGGGATAGGTCCTCGTGAATCTGGTAGAGAGTTAATGATGGTCGGCCGGCTTGTTCAAGGCTGCGGCGAGTCGCTCGAGGGTCCAATCCATCGTGAACGCCTCGGAAGTCATCTCATCGGGCGTGAAGGGCATCGTGTCCGGTAGACCCGCGACGAGATGGTCGTCGTACACATGCAGGGAGGCTTCGGCCTGTTTCTGGGCCGTTCTCCACAGCCGAGCCCAGTCGATCCGCTGGCGCATGCCCGGACTGTAGGCCCGGCATGCCGCCGCGTGAAACGCGATCACCTCCGCCCGCCAGGATCGCGTCGACTGGGCGCTCGGCGCGGACATGTATTTCAGCACATGGACGAGCGTCTGGAGGGGCAACGGCTCCACCGCATGGATCTGAGACCGTCCCACGCTCTCGATCTCCTCGGCGACGTTCTCCCAATCCAGGATGTTCGACAGCTCGGGCCGGCGCGCGAGTTCGCGCAGGGTCGACGCCTGCTGCTCGGCCCAGGTCACGATGTCGTCGTCGTAGAGGCTCGGCTGGTCCATGCGGTCCGCCCGGTGAGGTCCCCCGACCCGAGGGACCCACCTCAATCCTGCGGGACGCCCGTGGTGAGCGCAAGGGCGTGGAGCACGCCCCCCATGCGCCCCTGGAGCGCGCCGTACACCATCTGGTGCTGGGCCACACGCGTCTTGCCCTTGAAGGCGGAGGAGATGACCGTGGCGGCGTAATGGTCGCCGTCCCCGGCCAGATCCTTGATCTCGACCCGGGCATCCGGCAACGCCTCCCGGATCATCGACTCGATCTCGCGCGCATCCATCGGCATCGGGGGAAACTCCTCAAAGGTCGTCAGGCCGGAACGCCGGCCGGCTGGCTCGCCATGTAGGCCGGCAGCCAGCCCTCATGCGCCACCCGCAGATCGGCCACCGATATGGTCTGACCGCCTGGCAGGGTCAAATCACCGGTGCCGGTGACGCCGACCACCCCCGCCACGATGCCCTGCGCCGCGGCGCTGTAGAGGAGATCCGGCACGGTCTCGGGGTCGACCGCCAGCAGGTAGCGGCCCTGATCCTCGCCGAACAGGTAGGCGTGGGTGGCCAAGCCCTCCGGAACCTCGGGGAGGGCGGCGCCGATGCCGCCGGCCATCGCCATCTCGGCGAGCGCCACGGCGAGGCCGCCATCGGAGAGGTCGTGGACGGTGTCGACGAGGCCGGAGGTGATGAGTCCGCGCACGAAGTCGCCGTTGCGGCGCTCCACCGCGAGGTCCACCGGCGGGGGCGCGCCCTCCTCGCGGCCGGCGATGACCGAGAGATAGACCGACTGGCCGAGCCAGCCCTGCGTGGCGCCCACGAGCACCAGCATGTCGCCCTCGCGCTTGAGGTCGATCGTGGCGTGGCGGGTCACGTCGTCGAGCACGCCGACACCGCCGATGGTCGGGGTCGGCAGGATGCCGACGCCGTTGGTCTCGTTGTAGAGCGAGACGTTGCCGGACACGACCGGGAAATCGAGGGCGAGGCAGGCCTCGCCGATGCCCTTGAGGCAGCCGACGAGCTGGCCCATCACCTCGGGCTTCTCGGGATTGCCGAAATTCAGGTTGTCGGTGATGGCGAGGGGGCGCCCGCCCACGGCGGTGATGTTGCGCCAGGCCTCGGCCACCGCCTGCCGGCCGCCCTCCACCGGATCGGCCTCGCAGTAGCGCGGGGTCACGTCGGCGGTCATGGCGAGGCCGCGCGGGCCGTCCTCGACCCGGACGATGGCCGCGTCGCCACCGGGCTTCTGCACGGTGTTGCCGCCGATGAAGTGATCGTACTGCTCGTAGACCCAGCGCTTCGAGGCGAGGTCCGGCGAGGCGACGAGGCGCTTCAGGGCGTCGGCCAGGGAGGCGGGGACGGCGACATCGGCCGGACGGATGACGTCCTGGTGGGTGTTGGCGAGGTGCGGCCGGTCGTAGAGCGGCGCCTCGTCGCCGAGTTCCTTGATCGGCAGGTCGGCGACCGTCTCGCCGTGCCACT
>JAKONB010000323.1 GCA_022702195.1 Beijerinckiaceae bacterium
GCGAGGCCGATGGCGGTGAAGGTCGCGGGCGGCTTGGCGCCGGCCTCCGGACCATCCCGGCGTCGGCGGATGCGGTTGTCGATCTTCTGGCTCATGGGACCTGTCTTACGCCACGGCGCCGATCCTGCCATGCGCCACGGCGCCGATCCTGCCATGCCGGACCGGGCGCGCGGAATGCGGGGAAGCGAACGCGCGCACATTTACTTTTCGTCTTCACACCGTAAGCGTGGGCCATCGGCCGGGCGACCAGGGAGGTCCTTGCGAATGGCGAGCGCGAACGGAGTCCGAGCGGGACTCCTCATCGGTGTCGGCCTCCTGCTGGCGGCGGGCCTCTCCGGTTGCATCGGCGGCCCGGATGGCGGCCGCCTCCGCGCCCCGGAGCCGCGCGCGGAGGCGGCCCCGGCGGAACCGGCCGCATCCGCCGCCGCCCCGGCGCGGATCGGCACCGGCTCGGTCAAGGTCGCCCTCGTCGTGCCGCTCACCGGCCCCGGCGCGGCGGTGGGCACGGCCCTGCGCAACGCCGCCGAACTCGCCATCGAGGACTTTCAGAAGCCCGACCTCCAGATCCTGGTGAAGGACGATCGCGGCGCGCCCGACGGCGCCCGCGACGCCACGCAGGCGGCCCTCGCCGACGGAGCCGAACTCGTGCTCGGCCCGCTCTTCGCCGCCAACGTCCAGAGCGCCGCCCTGGTGGCGCGGGCGGCCGGCAAGCCGGTTATCGCCTTCTCCACCGATGCCAGCGTGGCCGCGCGCGGGACCTACCTGCTGAGCTTCCTGCCCCAGGCGGAGGTCGACCGGGTGATCGACGAGGCGGTGGCCTCGGGGCGGCGCTCCTTCGCGGCCCTCATCCCGGAGAACAGCTACGGCAACGCCGTCGAGGCGCAGTTCCGCGAGGCGGTGGCCCGCAAGGGGGCGCGCCTCGTGGGAATCGAGCGCTACGCCCCCGGCAATCCCACCCCCGCCGTGGGCCGCCTCTCGGGCCTCATCATCGGGCCGGGGGCGCAGGCCGACGCCCTGTTCCTGCCCGAGACGCGGGACGGTCTGGCGGGCGTCGCGCAGGCGCTGACCAAGGCTGGGTTCGCGCCGAGCCGGGTCCGGCCGATCGGCACGGCGGTGTGGAACGACCCCCAGGTCTTCGCCCTGCCGGCCCTGCAGGGCGGCTGGTTCGCCGCCCCCGGAACGGCGGGCTTCGCCGATTTCTCGCAGCGCTATCAGGCCCGGTTCGGCGCGGTGCCGCCGCGCGTGGCGACCCTGGCCTACGACGCGGTATCGCTGATGGCGGCGCTCTCGCGGCAATACGGTTCGCAGCGCTTCGCCGACACCACGCTCACCAACCCGTCGGGCTTCTCCGGCATCGACGGCACCTTCCGGTTCCGCCCGGAGGGGGCCAGCGACCGGGCGCTGGCGGTCTACGAAATCCGCAGCGGCGCGCCGGCCGTGGTCAGCCCCGCGCCCCGGGTGCTCGGCCCGTCGGGAACCTGATCAGCCGGCCAGCGCCGCGACCACGGCGTTGAGCACCGGCGCCCCGCGCGGAGTCGCGGCGATGCGTCCGTCCGCGCTTCGCCGGAGCAGTCCGTCCCCGGTGAGCGTGGCGATGCGGGCGGCGTCGAGCGGCCGGCCCTTCAGCCGGGCGTAGCGGGCTGGATCGATGCCCTCCGCCAGGCGCAGGCCCATCATCAGGAATTCGTCCGCCTGGATCTCGGGAGAGAGCACCTCCGTCTCGACGATGCCGTGGCCGTCGCGCTCCACCCGGTCGCGCCACGCTTCCGGCGCGCGCTCGGTGATGGTGCAGACGCGCCCGTCCGGCGTCACGAGGCGGCCATGGGCGCCGGGGCCGATGCCGGCATATTCGCCGTAGCGCCAGTAGAGCAGGTTGTGGCGCGACTGGGCGCCGGGCCGGGCGTGGTTGGAGATCTCGTAGGCGCCGAATCCGGCCCGGTCGCAGATCTCCTGCGTCACGTCGTAGAGGGCGCGCGCCGCGTCGTCGTCTGGGGGCACCAGCTTGCCGGCGGCGGCCAGCCCGTGGAACGGCGTGCCCGGCTCGATGGTGAGCTGGTAGAGCGAGAGATGCTCGGCGGCGCGGGCGATCGCCGCGCCGAGTTCCGACCGCCAGGCCGCGACGCTCTGGTCGGGGCGGGCATAGATCAGGTCGAAGGAGTAGCGCTCGAAATGCGCCGCCGCCACCGCGACGGCCTCCATCGCCTCGCGGGCGGTGTGCAGCCGGCCGAGGGCTTTCAGCGAGGCGTCGTCCATGGCCTGGACGCCGAGCGAGACCCGGTTGACCCCCGCCGCGCGGTAGCCGCGAAACCGGCCCGCCTCGACGCTGGTCGGGTTGGCCTCCAGGGTGATCTCCACGTCCGGGGCTACGCTCCAGGCGGCCGCGATGGCGTCGAGCAGGCCCGCCACCGTGGCGGGCTGCATCAGCGAGGGGGTGCCGCCGCCGAGGAAGACGCTGGAGACCACGCGCCCGGGGGTGCGCGCCGCCGCGTGGGCGATCTCGGCGCGGAAGGCGGCCAGGAACCGCGCCTCGTCCACGGGCGCGTGGCGCACATGGCTGTTGAAGTCGCAATACGGGCACTTCGAGGCGCAGAAGGGCCAATGCACGTAGACCCCGAACCCCGCATCGCGGGTCGGATGGTCCGGTCCTGTCGGTTCGGTCATGGCGCGCATGTGCGCGCGCCACGCCGGTTTGGCAATCCTTGGCTTCGGCAATCCTCGGCGGGGCCTTACGGGCGCCGCAGGCAGCTCCGGGCCAGCAGGACGAAGGCGCGGGCGCGGTGCGACAGCGCCTCCCCGGTCTCCCAGTTCACCCCGTGCTTCTCGTCCGACGAGATCTCGCCGAAGGTGCGGGTATGGCCGTCGGGGAGGAACATCGGGTCGTAGCCGAAGCCGCGCGAGCCGCGCGGCTCCACGAGGTCGCCGAACACCCTTCCCTCGAAGGTCTCGGTGTGGCCGTCCGGCCAGGCGATGACCAGGGCGGAGACGAAATGCGCCCGGCGCGTGGTGGCGCCGCGCTTGTCGAGCTCGGCGGCGATCCGCGCCATGGCGCCGGAGAAATCCTTCGCCGAACCGGCCCAGCGGGCGGAGAACAAACCCGGCGCCCCGTCCAGCGCGTTCACGCAGAGGCCCGAATCGTCCGCGAAGGCCGGAAGCCCGGAGGCGGCGGCCGCCGCCTGCGCCTTGATCGCCGCGTTCTCGGCGAACATCGTGCCGGTCTCGTCGGGCTCGGGCAGGCCGAGTTCCCCGGCCGAGACCGCCGCGACGCCGAACGGCGCCAGGAGCTCGCGCATCTCCACGAGCTTGCCGGCATTGTGGGTCGCGATCACGACCTTGCCGGTGAGGATGCGGTGTTGGCTCATGCGGAGGCTCCCCCGGCGATGACCTGCTTCTGGAGGGCGACGAGCTCGGCGCAACCGCCCTTGGCGAGCCGCAGCAATTCGAGCAACTCCGCCTCCGAGAACGGCTTGCCCTCGGCGGTGCCCTGCACCTCCACGAGGCCGCCGCTGCCGGTGATGACGAAGTTGGCGTCGGTCTCGGCCCCCGAATCCTCGGCATAGTCGAGGTCGAGCACCAGGGAGCCCTTCGCGATGCCGCACGAGACGGCGGCGACGTGGTCGCGCAGCGGGTCCACCGAGATGATCGAGCGGCCGCGCATCCAGGCGAAGCAATCGTGCAGGGCCACCCAGGCCCCGGTGATCGCGGCGGTGCGGGTGCCGCCATCGGCCTGGATCACGTCGCAATCGACGGTGACCTGGCGCTCGCCCAGGGCCGGGAGGTTGGTGACCGCGCGGAGCGACCGGCCGATGAGACGCTGGATCTCCTGGGTGCGGCCGGAGGGCTTGCCCGAATTCACCTCGCGGCGGGTGCGCTCGTGGGTGGCGCGCGGGAGCATCGAGTACTCGGCGGTGACCCAGCCCTTGCCCGAGCCGCGCAGCCAGGGCGGGCCGCGCTCCTCCAGGGAGGCGGTGCACAGCACCCGGGTCTCGCCGAACGTGACGAGGCAGGAGCCTTCGGCGTAGCGGGCGACGGAGCGCTCCAGGGTGACCTTGCGCAACTCGTCGTTGGCGCGCTTCGAGGGCCGCATCGCCGCTCTCCTAAATGAGGTGTCAGGACGCGGCTCTTAGGCTCCGGTGCCGCCACCGGCAAGCGAGCGAGGGGCACCCGAAGCGCGAAAGCGGGGCGCCCTCCGGGGCGCCCCGCCGCGAATCTCAGTAGAAGTGGCGGCGACCGTAATGGTGGCCCCGGTGATGGCCGAAGTGACGTCCGAAATGACGGCCCCGGTGATGGCCGAAGTGATGACCGAAATGACGACGATGGCCGTAGTGGCGGTGATGGTGGTGGCCGTGATGGCGGCCGTAGCCCCCGTATTGGACCTGCGTCAGGTTCGTGGCCGGACCCGCGACCTCTGTCGAGACGGGGGCCGGTGCGGCCTGGGCGCCCTTCGGGGTCCCGACCATCATGGCCCCCAGAAGGGCCAGGACGAAGGCGAAGGATTTCAGGACGGTGGAACGGCGGGTGCTGGTCATGGCGGATACCTCCTCGAACGACGCGACGGGTCCCGATATCCGACGGGACATTGGGGACGGGACACATTGGGGACGGGACATGGGGTCGTCGGGTTGGAACGCACGATCCGCACGGATCGCCCCAGAGCCGGGCCACCTTTATTTGCCGGAACAAGGTTAATTCTCGGGATTAAACTCCCGCCGCGGCGTGGCGGCCATGCCCGGTGGCGGCGGCGGGCATTCGCCGGCAGCGGCGATGGGGAGCATTGTGCAAAGGCCGCGACCCGGACACAATCGGGGACCCCAGGAATCGACCGTGACCGAGCCCGCCCGTCCCTTCTCCTCCCCGCAGCAGATGCAGGTCCTCGCCGCGCTCAACGAGCGCTCGCGCGAGATCTTCCGGCAGATCGTGGAGAGCTACCTCACCACCGGCGAGCCGATGGGATCGCGCAACCTCGCGCGCATCCTGCCCATGGCCCTGTCGCCGGCCTCGATCCGCAACGTCATGGCGGATCTGGAGCATTCCGGGCTCATCTTCGCGCCGCACGCCTCCGCCGGGCGGCTGCCCACCGAGCAGGGCCTGCGCTTCTTCGTGGATGCGATGCTCGAACTCGGCGATGTCGGCCGCGACGAGAAGGAGCGGATCGAGGCGCAGATGCGGGCCGCGGCCTCGGGCCACACCTTCGACAGCGCCCTGGCCGAGGCCTCGACGCTGCTGTCGGGCATCTCGCGCGGCGCCGGTGTGGTGCTCACCACCAAGACCAACGTCCACCTGAAGCATATCGAGTTCGTGCGGCTCGATCCGAACCGCGCCCTGGTGGTGCTGGTCTCCGATGACGGCTCGGTGGAGAATCGCCTGCTAGACCTGCCGCCCGGCCTGCCCGCGAGCGCCCTGCAGGAAGCCTCCAACTACCTGAACGCCCGCCTGCAGGGGCGCACCCTCGGCATGTTGCGGGCGGAGATCGAATCCGGCCGCCAGGCGATGAAGAGCGAGCTCGACGCGCTCACCGAGCGCCTGGTCGATGCCGGGCTCGCCGTCACGGTCGGCCCCTCGGATGCGCGCCAGCTCATCGTGCGCGGCCAGGCCAACCTCCTCGACGATCTGCGCGCCGTGGAGGATCTCGAGCGCATCCGCCTCCTGTTCAGCGACCTCGAGACGCAGAAGGACGTGATCGACCTCCTGTCGCGTGCCGAGGGCGGCGAGGGTGTGCGCATCTTCATCGGCTCGGAGAACAAGCTGTTCTCGCTGTCCGGCTCCTCGATGATCGCCGCGCCCTTTCGCGATGGGGCGCAGAAGATCGTCGGCGTGGTCGGCGTCATCGGGCCGACCCGGCTCAATTACTCGCGCATCGTCCCGATGGTGGATTACACCGCCCGGGTGGTGTCGCGGATGCTGGATCGCGGGACGCGGTAGAAGGGGCGTGAAGACGGGGCACGGCCGTGCGGCCATGCCCCTGTCGGTGGTTTCGGCGGATCAGCCCCGGATCACGTCCACGATCTCGTAGGTGTCGGGATCGACGATGACGATGTCGTCATCCACCAGCACGTAGCGGTAATCCTC
>JAKONB010000330.1 GCA_022702195.1 Beijerinckiaceae bacterium
ACTGGGATTGCACCTTGGAGCCGGCCTCGGAGCCACCGCCCCCCGGGGTCGAGCGGCGCTTCGCCGTGCGCATCGGCCTGCGCCAGGTGAGCGGGGTGCCGCAGGCCGCCATGCGTCGCCTCGTGACGCTGCGGGGCAACGGCTATGCCAGCATCGAGGGGCTGCAGGCCGCCCTCGCCCTGCCCCGCAACGCCCTGGAACGGCTGGCCGAGGCGGACGCCTTCCGCTCCCTCGACCTCGACCGGCGCGCCGCCCTATGGGCGGTGCGGACCCTGGAGGGCTTTTCGGCGCGCAGGGCTGCCTCCCTGAAGGCCACGGACAGGCGCGCCCACCTGCTGGAGGCTCCGATGCCGCTCTTCGCCTTCCATGCCGATGACGGGCTGTTCCGGACCGAGCCGATGCTGGATCTGCCCGCCATGGCGGATTCCGAACAGGTGGCGGAGGATTACGCGGCCATCGGATTGTCGCTGAAAGGCCATCCGGTGGCGTTCTTTCGCGAACGTCTGGCCCGGATCGGCGCGATCCCGGCCGCCGCGCATCACGATCCTGCCCGGGCGCAGAATGCCCGGGTGACCGTCGCCGGCCTGGTCCTGACCCGTCAGCGTCCGGGGACCGCGCGGGGCACGGTGTTCCTCACCCTGGAGGACGAGACCGGCATCGCCAACGTCATCGTCTGGTCGAACGTGTTTGAGGCCAACCGAGCCGTGGCGATGGGCGCGCGCTTCCTGGCGGTCCGAGGGCGCATCCAGCGCTCAGGAAGCGTGGTTCATCTGCTGGCCGAGCAGTTCCGTGATCTCACCGCCGAGTTGCGGAGCTTGCGCGACGGAGGTTTCAAGCAACCGGCCGAGACCACCGATGTCTCCACGCCTCCCGATCCGCGGATCTATCGCAGCCGGGACTTTCACTGATCCTCGGACCAAACCCTGTCAGCACGGGAACGCGGTCGCTCCACCGGAGCGCAGCAATCCTCGTCCCTCTCAAATCAGGTCTGCTGCGTGCGGCGCGGGCGGACCGTCCAGCGCTCGAACTCGGCCGCCACATCCTCCTCGCGGCTGCGGGCCGGCGGCGGCGGGTTGCCCAGTGCCTGGGATAGGCTCTCGATGACATCGTCGATCCGGGAGTCGATCGGCTGCGATGTCTCCGTATGCGCCTCCACGGGCTCGGGCTCCGGAACCTCCGCGGCATGCTCTTCAGGAGCGGGGAGCTCGATCGGGGCCGGCTCCTCGGCAACGGGCACCGGAGCGGCCGGCGTCGGGGTCGGCCCCGCGACGCGGCGCAGAGCCCGCATCATACCGTCGGTCTCGTTGGTCTTCTGTTGCGCACCACCATAGCGGCCAAAACCGAAGCGCGGTTCCACGAGATCGAGCACCGCTTCCAGGGAGGCGTTGCTGAGGCCGATCTCGCCCGGTTGCGGGACGCCCTGAAGCGCGACGGCGTGGCGGTCATAGGCTGGATCGGCGGTCACCTCGGTGGCGAACCAGGCCGGCACCGCGAAGGACGACGCCTCGTCGCCGTTTTCGAAGGCGACGCTCACGAGATCGAGGGCACCGGGCGTGACGTAGCGATCCACCAACGCCTCGCGGCCACCGCCGAGGGCGAGCACGGTGCGGTCATAGGCGGCCTTGCCCGAGCACACGTCGAGCAGCGCGTCGCCATGGGCGCGCGGCACGTCCGTGCGCTCCTCGGTGGCGGCCCCGTCCGCCGCCGTCGTGACGAGGACGAGGTGGCAGGCCTGGCCATCGACCCGAACGTAGGAGACACGACCGGATTGGGGGGCGAAATAACCTTCGGTGATGCGCGCGCCGCCCCGCTCCTTCCGGATCAGACGGACGAGGGACGAGGCCACCAGGAACCGACGAACGACGCTCATTCTCTCATTCTCCGTTGGCTCGTTCGTCCCGCGGGCGGGATTCATCGGACCAGATGATCGGGGCCGCCGTCCCGCGAACAGGACGACCCGCGCGGCAGATCGCGAGACCGTCGCCCAGCCCTGCCGCTCCTGAACGGCCGTGCCGCTTCGTCGGCTCCAACAATAAAACGCCCTATCGGACTAAGCAAAATGACGACCAAATCAAGACCATCCGCGCTGTTCCGCCGAATGGACCCCGCCTGTCCCCATGGAACTCAGCCGCAACGCTTGCGTCGCCGCCGCGCCGAACGCGGCAGTGAAGTCAAGCTTTCGGCTCGAAGCGCAGCGAGATTCCGTTCATGCAGTAACGCAGGCCCGTCGGCGCCGGGCCATCGTCGAAGACGTGGCCGAGATGCCCCCTGCAGTGGGCGCAATGGGCCTCGGTTCGCACCATCCCGTGGCCGCGGTCGACCTGCGTTTCCACCGCACCCTCCAGCGGCTCGAAGAAGCTCGGCCAGCCGGTCCCGGACTCGAACTTGGTGCCGGTGACGAAGAGCGGCGCGTCGCAACCGGCGCAGTGGAAGATCCCGGGGCGCTTCTCGGCATTGAGGCAGCTCGTCCCAGCCCGCTCGGTCCCGTGTTCGCGAAGCACGCGGTACTGATCCGGCGTCAGGATCTCGCGCCATTCGGCCTCGGTGCGGGGGGTGTCGGTATCGGTCGCAGCCATCGTCGCCTCCTCTTTCATCGGCTCTCTACATAGGCAGAGCCGACGCGCCGGCGAAGATGGCCCGTCGTCACGCCGCGGCCCCGACCGTATCGGCCATGCGGGCGGCGCGCGACCCCATCGGCAGTTCGGGGCCGGTGGTGGTATCGCGGGCGGTCTGGTGCTCCATCTCGGCGTTGATCTCGCCGCCGAGCAGCACGATCGTGGTCGAGATCCAGATCCAGGTCATGAAGCCGATCACCGCGCCGAGGGAACCGTAGGTCTCGTTGTAATTGCCGAAGCTGGTCACGTACCAGGAGAACAGGATCGAGGCGACGAGCCAGAGCAGCCCCGCCACCGCGCCGCCGACGCCGACCCAGCGCCAGCGCGGCCGCTCCCGGCTCGGCCCGTAGCGATAGAGCAGCGAGAGTCCGCCGAGCAGGACCAGCAGCAGGGCCGGCCAACGCAGCAGGGCGATGAGCCATGCCGTATCGCTGAGGCCGATGAAGGTGAACACCAGCGGCAGCACCACGATGCCGGTGAGCGCCAGGATCGTGAAGATCAGCGCGCCAATGGTGAAGGTGAGCGAACGCAGGTTCAGCATGACGAACGAGCGCTTCTCTTCCTCCTCGTAGACGACGTTCAGCGCGTCAAACATCGCCTTCATGGCCGCGTTGGCGCTCCACAGGGAGAGCAGCAGCGAAGTGAAGAAGGTCAGCCCGAGGGACGAACTGCCCTTGGCCATGATGCGCTTCACCTGTTCGCCGATGATGTCGATGGCGCCCGAGGGCAACACGCCGCGCAGGCTCGCCAGATGATCGTTGATCGCGCCCGGATCGGCGATGAGCCCGTAGCACGAGACCAGGGCGGCAATGGCGGGGAACAGAGAGAGGAGCGAGTAGAAGGTCACGCCGGCCGCGACGGAAAGAACCCGGTCCTTGTTGAACTCGAGATAGACGCGCACCAGGATGTCCTTCCATCCGAGCGCCGTGATCTGCGTCGGCGAACCGGCATGGCGCCCGCGCGGCACCTCCCTGGCGGCGACCTGAACGGCCGCGGCCCCGCTGTACGAGCGGGCACCCTGATCGCGCGGGGAGACCCGCTCGGAGTCGGGCTCCGGGCCGATCCGTGGGGGCTTGCGTCCTGGCCCACGGCCGCCGCCCGCCGCGAGGGCGGCCAAGGCAGTGGCCAGAGCCAGGGTCCATAGCAGGGCAACCGGTCCGCTCGGGCCGGGGGCGGGATGGGGGGAGGAGGACATCGTTCGGTAGACCGGGTCGGAAAACAGGCCCAAGCTTGGGCATATGGTGAGGAACGCCAAGCGGCCCAAGGCGTTCCGCAGCCTCGATCCCTTCGCCCTCCGTCAGCGCCCTATCCCGGCGGGATGCGTCCCACCGAGCACAGGGTGCGGATCGCGCCGGAGCGGTCGGTGTAACAGCTCGCCGACCAGCCGCGTTGCTGGATGAAGGATTTGCGGCCCTCGCGAAGGGCCGTGGCATGGGCGGTGGCCAGGACCGCATGCACCGAGTCCGCGCCCTCTCCCACCACGGCCTGTCCGGCAACGGCGAGATCCTGAAAATAGGCGGCGGACGGGGCAGCCTCGCTGGAGGCGGCCTGGACGATGGGCTCGGCCCGACAGGTGAGATCGATCCGAATCCCGCCCGGCACCCGGATGTCGACGCTCGGCCCCTGACGCTTGCCGACCTTGCCGCCGATGGACGCCGCCACCTGACCGGCAAGCCCATCGCATTCATCGGCCCGGGCCGAGCCGAGCGCGGCGACGACGAGGAGGGCGGCGAAGGCGTGGCGATGCATGATGGGCCTTGGGGCGATGGGGCGACGCAGGTCGTCTGCGATAGACCGAAACGCCTGCGACGAAACGGCCGCCGGGGATGAGGTCGGCACGGAACGTTTCAGGCGTCATGCTCGCTGGGCGGGAGATGCGAGAATGTCCGCTCCATCGCGTCGCCGGAGGCGGCCAGGAGAGCGCGGGCGAGCATGCGGGCCTCGTCGCGGTCGAGGGCGAGGATCGCCGTGAAGGGCTGACCGGCGACGTCGGGCAGGCCGATCTCCACCTGGACGCCATCCGTCGCCGCCGCGACCGACAGGGTCCAGTTCCGTTCCTTGTCCGCTCCGCTCATCCGTCGTGGTCCCCGGACGCGATTCCCTTGCGAGGTTGCGCCGTCCCCTGCATGACCGATCTCGCCGCAGGAGACCAGGGCCGCCGCGCCGGCGATTGACGCCGAAGCGCCCCGTGGTGTTTGTCCCCTCCGATCCGCCCGGCCGCAGGCACGGGTGGCAAGTGTGTTTCAGAGGGTGATCCCATGTCCGACATCTGGTTCCGCACCGGCGAGGCCACCGTGCTCGCCGCCGAGGGGCAGTATACCGACGCCATGCCGGAGGTGCTGATCGGCTCCACCCGTGGCCCGGCCGGGCATGCCTTCGCCGGCATGATGGGGCAGGTCCAGGGTCACACCCGGATGTTCGTGGTGCGCGACCTCAACCAGTTGGTGCGCCCGGCCACGATGATGACGACCAAGGCGACGATCCATACCGCCGAGTATGTCGAGCTGCTCGGCGGCGTGGTTCAGGCCGCCACCGGCGACGCGATCATCGATTGCGTGATCGAGGGCGTGCTGCCGAAGGACGGCCTCGACGAGCTGTGCATGATCATCATGATCTGGCTCGATCCGCGCTGCGCCGAGGACGTCAACCTCGACCGCAAGGACCTCTACCGCACCAATTACGGGGCGACGAAGCTCGCCATCGCCCGCGCCATGAAGAACGAGCCGAGCATCGACGAGCTCATCGCCAACCGCAAGACGGTGAAGCACTACGCCCTGGAAGACGTGATCGACTACTGATCACCCGGCGTGGGAACGAGATCGGCACGTTGACCTCGTTCCCGCACCGATCGGACGCGCAAGGGCCGGTCAGGCGCGATAGAGCCCGGCATGGAGGTCCCGCAGGACATTCTTCTGCACCTTGCCCATGGCGTTGCGCGGCAGCTCCTCGACGAACACGACGCGCTTGGGGCATTTGTAGCGGGCGAGCCGCGCCTCCAGGATGCGGAGCATCTCCGCCTCCGGCGCCGCGTCGGGCCGGGCCACCACGATGGCGGTGACGCCCTCCCCGAAATCGGGGTGGACGAGCCCGATCACCGCGGATTCGATCACGCCCGGCAGGGCGTCGATCTCGTTCTCCACTTCCTTCGGGTAGACGTTGTAACCGCCGGTGATGATCAGGTCCTTGCCGCGCCCGACGATGTGGACGTAGCCGTCGCCATCGATCTTGCCGAGATCGCCGGTGATGAAGAAACCGTCCGCCTTGAACTCGGCGGCGGTCTTCTCGGGCATGCGCCAATAGCCCTTGAAGACGTTGGGTCCCTTCACCTCGATCATCCCCACCGCCTCGGGCTCGAGGACGGCTCCGGTCTCGGGATCGACCACCCGCACGGCCACGCCCGGCAGGGCCGGCCCCACCGTTCCGGCCACCCGCGCCCCGGCATAGGGGTTGGAGGTGTTCATGTTGGTCTCGGTCATGCCGTAGCGCTCGAGGATGGCGTGGCCGGTGCGGGCCTGCCAATCGCGATGGGTCTCGGCCAGGAGCGGCGCCGAGCCGGACACGAACAGCCGGATCCCGCCGGCGATCTCCGGGTTCAGGCCAGGCTCCCTGAGCAGGCGGGTATAGAAGGTCGGCACCCCCATCATCGCGGTGGCGCGCGGCATCAGGGCGAGCACCTGCTTCGGGTCGAACTTGCCCAGGAACAGCATGGTACCGCCGGTGGCCAGCACCACGTTGATGGCGACGAACAGGCCATGGGTGTGGAACACCGGCAGGGCGTGGATGAGCACGTCCTCACCGGTGAAGCGCCACGCCTCCCGCAAGGTCAGCGCATTGGAAGCGAGGTTGTCGTGGCTCAGCATGGCGCCCTTCGAGCGCCCGGTGGTCCCCGACGTGTAGAGGATGGCGGCGAGGTCGTCGGGGCCGCGGGCCACGTCGGCGAAGACCGGGTCGGCGGCATCGGCGGCCTCGGCCATGCTGCCGAGTCCATCGGCGCCCAAGGTGCGGATCGTCGCGGTCCCGGCGCCGCGCGCCACGGGCTCCAGGGCCTCGGCCTTGGCCGGATCACACACGAACAGGGCCGGCTCGGCGTCCGACAGGAAGTAATCGACCTCCGTGGCGGTGTAGGCGGTGTTCAGCGGCAGGAACACCGCACCCGCCCGCACCGCACCGAGATAGAGGAACACGAATTCGGCGCTCTTCTCGGCCTGGACCGCAACCCGGTCGCCCGGTCTTACGCCGAGGGTGCCGAGGGCCGCCGCGTAGGCGCCGGACCGGGCCAGCAGGTGAGCGTAGCTCAGGCGTGTGCCGTCACCGGTCTCGATGAAGGTCTTGGCGATCGGGTCCGCCGGAAGATTGGTGCGGACGAGGTCGAAGAGATGGTTGGACATGGAATGTTCGAGCAGCTTTCGATCGGAGGCTCAAGCCTCGGCCAGCGCCACGGCCCGCACGGGGGGCAGGTTGCTGCGCAATTCACGACTCACCGCGCTGGAGGCCGCGACGGTGCCGAGATTGGCGTAGGTCTCATGGTTCTTCTCGATGGCAGAGAGGTCGTAGAGGTAGTTCACCATCAATCCGTGCGACTGGGCCAGCCCCTTGGCCGAGACGTCGCCAAGGAAGTTCAGACGCTCCAACCGCGCACCGTTGCCAAGGTGGAAGCGCGCCACCGGGTCGAGCGGCTTGCTGCGATCGTTCTTGGCACGCAGGAAATAGGCCGCCGCAGCCGGGATCATCGCTTTGCGCACTGTCTCGCAGACGGCCTTGTCGGCCTGCCAATCGGCCCCGTCGATGAGGCGAAGGGCGTCGACATCCTCGCGGGTGAGGCTCTGAGGCGCATCGGAGCGGCGCTCGCGGTCGAGCCAGGCGGCAAAGCCCGGCACCGGCGAGAGGGTGACGAAGGTCTTGAGCGAGGGGATCTCGCGGGCGAGATCCTCCACCACCTGCTTGATCAGAAAGTTGCCGAAGGTGACACCGGCCAGCCCTTTCTGGCAATTCGAGATCGAGTAGAAGATCGCCGTGGTGGCCGCGCGCGTCGGCAGGGGTTCGCGGTCATGAGCCAGGATCGGCGCGATGGCTCCGGCGATGCCGTCGGTGAGCGCCACTTCGACGAAGATCAACGGCTCGTCGAGCAGGGCCGGATGGAAGAACGCGAAGCAGCGCCGGTCCGACGGCTCGATGCGGCGCCGCAGGTCGTCCCAACCGGTGATGGCGTGCACCGCCTCGTAGCGGATGATCTTCTCGAGAATATGGGCGGGCGTCGTCCAGTCGATGTGGCGCAGCACCAGGAAACCGCGGTTGAACCACGACGCGAACAGGTGCTCGAAATCACTGTCGAGGCTGTCGGCCGCATCGACGAGATCCGGGTCTGCCCCCTCGCCGCGCAGGTTGCGACGCAGATTGAACAGATCCTCCCGCATCCGCACCAGGGCGAGCGTGCCGTCGCGGGCGAGGTTGAGGCGACGGATCAGCTCCTGGCTGCGCGGCTCGGCGGCATCGTGGAGAACGCTCAGGGCGGCGCGGGTCGGGTC
>JAKONB010000343.1 GCA_022702195.1 Beijerinckiaceae bacterium
GGGGCGGCGGCAGGGCCTTGCCGTCGAGCTTGGGCGGCATCACCAGCGGCGCGCGCTCGCGATAGGTGATGGACGGCTTCTCCGGCTCGATCAGACCGATATTGCTCATTGCATCGCGCAGGAAGACGCCCTCCTCTGCCCGCGCGGCGCCGGCGGCCAGAATCCCCGCCACGACCAGTAGGAATCCGCGATGCCCGTTCATGTCGTCCCCGATCTGCCTGCGGCCGCCGAACCGGCTTCCGGACCCGAATGATCGCCCGCTCCGAAGCAGGCCTGATCCGACCGTTTCGGCCTGATCCCGGTTTCGGGCGATCGTATGGCGCCTTGACCGCACCGCACCAGCCCAGAGCCGACAACCTTCCTCGGTGTGGTTTACAAACCACAGGTGAGAATTAGATGCTGGAGGGCTCGTCCGAGGCCGCGGGCTTCAGGCTGTCGAGGATCAGCCCGACCACGCCGGCGACGATCGCCGCATCGGCGATATTGAAGACGTACCAGGACCAGCCGTCCCAGTGCAGGTGCACGAAGTCGAACACCGCGCCGTAGGCCGCCCGGTCGATGGCGTTGCCGACGGCGCCCCCGGCCACGAGGCCGAGCGCGACGGCGAGCAGGCGCGAGGAGGTCCGCCGCATCCAGACGATCAGGCTGATGAAAGCCGCGACCGAGATCGCCACCAGGAACCAGCGGCCGAGATCGCCCTCCTGCTGGAACAGGCCGTAGGAGACGCCCCGATTCCACACCACCAGGAGATCGACGAAGGGTGTCAGCCGCCAGGGCTGGGTCAGCACCAGGTCGGTGCCGAGGTACAGCCAGAGCTTGGACGCCTGATCGAGGATCAGCGTCGTCACGAGGGCGAGAAGGCCGAGCCGGAAGGGCGCGCGCGACCGCCCTCCAGCCCCCGCAATGGCGGGGCTCACGCGGCGCTCGCGGCGCCGTGGGCGGCATCCCATTCGCGCAAGGCCCGCGCGTCGCGCGGCGTCACGTCTGGGTAATCCGGGTCCGAGCCGACCTCCGGGGTGACGCGCCAGGAGCGGGCGCATTTGCGGCCCACGGCGAGGGCCGAGACCACCGCGACGCCACGCACGTCGTCGAGGCGGAACGCCTCGGCCGGCCCCTCGCCGGCCTCGATGCGGATCTCCGACGTGATGCACACGTCGGCGAAGTCGATGCCCGCCAGCGCCCCGAGCAGGTCGGCATCGGAGACGAACACCGTGGGGGCCGCTTCGAGGCTGGCGCCGATGCGTTTGGCCGTGCGCTCGATCTCGAGGGCGCCGGTGACGACGCGGCGGACCTTGCGGATCTTCTGCCAGCGGGCGGCAAGGGCCTCGTCGCGCCAGGCGGCGGGGGTCTCCGGCAGGGTCTGGAGATGCACAGACCCCTGCTCCGACGGATAGCGGTCGAGCCAGGCCTCCTCGGCGGTGAAGGCCAGGATCGGTGCGAGCCAGATCGTGACCCGCCGGAAGGTCTCGTCGATCACCTGCAGCGCGGCGCGGCGCGTGGGCGACGAAGCCGGGTCGCAGTAGAGCACGTCCTTGCGCACGTCAAAGTAGAAGGCCGAGAGGTCGCCGGTCATGAAGCCGTTGAGCAGGGCCACCACCCGCTTGAGGTCGAAAGTGGCGTAGGCGTCGCGGATCTCGCCGTCGAGCTCGGCCAGCCGATGCCGGATCAGGCGCTCCAGCTCCGGCAGGTCGGCCTGGGCGATCTCGGCGCCATCCTCGACATGGGCCAGCGAGCCGAGCATCCAGCGCAGGGAATTGCGCAGCTTGCGGTAGGTCTCGCCGAAGGTCTTCATGATCTCCGGCCCGATGCGGACATCGTCCGAATAGTCCGAGGCCGAGACCCAGAGGCGAAGGATATCCGCGCCGGACGCCTTGATCACGTCCTGCGGGGCCAGCGTGTTGCCCTTGGATTTCGACATCTTCTCCTTGCCGCGCTCGTCGAGGACGAAGCCGTGGGTGAGGACGATGTCGTAGGGCGCGCGGCCACGGGTGCCTGCGGATTCCAGCAGCGAGGATTGGAACCAGCCGCGATGCTGGTCCGAGCCCTCGAGATACATCACCGTGTCGGTGCCGCCGTCGCGTTTGCGCCGCACACCGGCCAGCCCCGGGAATTGCTCGGGATCGTCGAGCACGAAGGCGTGGGTCGAGCCGGAATCGAACCAAACGTCGAGGACGTCGGTGACCTTCTCGTAGGCCGCCGGATCGTGGTCGGGGGCGAGGAAGCGCGCGCCGTCGGCGTCGGTGAACCAGGCATCGGCGCCTTCCGCCGCGAAGGCCGCCTCGATGCGGGCGTTCACCGCCGGGTCGCGCAGGATCTCGCCGGTCTCGCGGTTGACGAACACGGTGATCGGCACGCCCCAGGCGCGCTGGCGCGAGACCACCCAATCGGGGCGGTTGGCGACCATGCCGTTGATGCGGTTCTTGCCCTGCGGCGGCACCCATTGGGTCTCGTCGATGGCCTTCAGGGCCACGTCGCGCAGGCTGCGCCCGTCGAGCGACGCCACCGGCCGGTCCAGGGCGATGAACCATTGCGGGGTGTTGCGGAAGATCACCGGCTTCTTCGAGCGCCAGGAATGCGGGTAGCTGTGCTTGAGCGTGCCGCGCGCCACCAGGGTGCCGGCCTCGGTGAGCGCGGCGATGAGCGCCTTGTTGGCGTCACCCTTCTCGCCCTTGTGGTTAAGAACTTGTTTTCCCGTGAAACCAGGCGCCTCCTCGGTGAGCGCCCCGTCGGCATCGACGGTGTAGGGGATACGGGTCTCGATCCCACGCGCCTGCAAGGCCCGGCCATTGGCCATCCAGACCTCGAAATCCTCGCGGCCATGGCCCGGCGCGGTGTGGACGAAGCCGGTGCCGGCCTCATCGGTGACGTGCTCGCCGTCCAGCAGTGGAACCTGGAAACCGTAGCCGTCCCCATGAGCGGCCAGCGGATGGGCCAGGGTAAGGCCGGCGATCTCGGCCGCCGTCACGTCGCGGACCCGCGCGAACGCCGCGACGCGGGCGGCGGCGAAGACCGAGGCCGCCAGTGTGTCGGCCAGCAGGTACGTATCGCCGACCTTGGCCCAGTTCCCGTCGGCCGCTTCGGTGACGCGGTAGAGCCCGTAGGCGACCCTCTTCGAATAGGCCACCGCGCGATTGCCCGGCATGGTCCAGGGCGTGGTCGTCCAGATCACCACGCGGGCGGCGGCGAGATCCCCGTCAGCCCCGGCGGTGACCGGGAACGCGACAAAAATCGTGTCGCTGACATGGTCCTCGTACTCGACCTCGGCCTCGGCCAACGCGGTCTTCTCCACCACCGACCACATCACCGGCTTCGAGCCGCGATAGAGCTGGCCGGTCATCGAGAAGCGCATGAGTTCGCGGGCGATGGCCGCCTCGGCCGGGAACGCCATGGTGACGTAGGGATGGTCCCAATCGCCGGTGACGCCGAGGCGCTTGAACTCCTCGCGCTGCACGTCGAGCCAGTGGCCGGCGAAGGTGCGGCATTCCTGGCGGAACTCCACCACCGGCACGTCGTCCTTGTTGCGGCCCTTGGCGCGGTACTGCTCCTCGATCTTCCACTCGATGGGCAGGCCATGGCAGTCCCAGCCCGGCACGTAATTGGCATCGTAGCCGAGCGCGCCCTGGGAGCGGACGATCACGTCCTTGAGGATCTTGTTGAGCGCCGTGCCGGTATGGATGTGGCCGTTGGCGTAGGGCGGCCCGTCATGCAGCACGAATTTCGGCCGGCCGGCGGCCTGATCGCGGATCTGGCCGTAGAGGCCGGTGGCGGCCCAGCGCTCCAGCAGCAGCGGCTCGCGCACCGGCAGGCCGGCCCGCATCGGGAACTCGGTCTGGGGCAGGAACAGGGTCTTGGAATAGTCGCGGGCCGGGGTGCCGGCGGAATCGTTCTGGTCGCTCATGGTCTTTTCGTGAAGGCTGGCGCGAAGGGGGCGGACCGGCGGGCGGGACCGGAGGCCGGCAGGGGCAGGCAGAACACGCGGACGGGGCGCGGCGACGGCATCCCGTCCTCCCGGCACCCGCGCGAGACCCGCCGCAGCGGCCCTCAGACGGAGGCCGGGCTCATAATTCGGAGGCGGACCGGGCCGCGCGGATCATCCTGAGCGCACATGGGCGGTGTCTCTAGCAGCGGCGGGAGGCGGAGACCAGCGAGGTTTGAGGCCGACCTCACGGACAGAGGCCGCGAAAAGGTGAGCCGGATCGGCTTTTGCCCGCGCAGCGTGCCACCTTTTCGAAGCTCGGCCGTTGGTTCGCACGCAACGGCCCATCCGGTGGATCGACCGCTGCGACGGTCCTGACACCAATCCCGATCAGAGGAGTTCCGCCATGAGACAAGCCTTGCTCGCCGCCTCCCTCGTCCTGTCCGCCTTCGCCCTGTCGGGCGCGGCCGAGGCCCAGGGTCTGCCGGGCGGCATCCGCCGGGGCGCGGCCGAGGGCGACCGGGTCGCCGGGCCGGTGGGCGGCATCGTGGGCGGCGCGGTCGGCGGCGCGGTGGGAACGGTCAACGGCGCGCTCGGCATCGATCCGGGCCGCCGCGCCTACCGCACCCGGCTGCAGTCGCGCCGGCACCACCACCGCCGTCACCGCTGAAGCCGGACCTTCTCGCGGCGCTCCTGCGCCAGCAGGTACAGCCCCGAGCCCACGACGATGGACGCGCCGATGAGCGTCCATCGGTTCGGCACGTCGCCGAAGACGATGTAGCCGAGGAGCACGGACCAGACGAGCTGCGTGTAGATGAACGGCGCCAGCACGTTGGCGGGCGCCCGCGCATGGGCCAGCACCAGCAGCCAATGCCCCATCGTCCCGAACAAGCCGACCCCGATCAGGAGCGCCCAGACCTGCCAGGCGGTGGGCGTGGTCCAGATCCAGGGCAGGAGCGGACTCATCAGCGCGAGGCCGGCGAAGCCCGAATAGAACATCGTGGTGGCGGTGGAATCCGTCGCCGCCAGCATGCGGGTGGTGACCACGTAGAACGCGTAGCACAGCATGTTGCCGATGCTGAGCAGCACGGCGGGCTGCACCTCCCCCACCCCCGGACGCACGATCACCAGCACCCCCAGGAAGCCGATGCCGATGGCCGCGAGCCGGCGCCGCGACGACCATTCGCCCAGCAGCGGCCCGGCCAGCAACGCCACCATGAGCGGCGTCGCGAACTGGATCGACAAAGTCTCGGCCAGTTGCAGGTGGCGCAGGGCCAGGAAGTTCAGGGCGGTGGAGCCGAACAGCAGCAGCGAGCGCAGGGTCTGCAGCCAAAGCCGGTTGGTGCGGGCGACCCCCGGACTGGTCACCGGATTGACGAAAAGCGTGACCAGCCCGACGCTCACCGCGTAGCGCATGAAGGTGGACAGCAGCGGGTCGGTTCCGAGGCGCGCCAGAGTCTTCGCCGAGGCGTCGAGGCAGGCGAAGAAGGCCAGCGTGCCGCACATGAGCGCGATGCCGACGAGCCGCCGATTCGACGGCGCGGCCGCCTCTGCCTTTCCCACCCCACGGACCTTTCCGATGCGGGGACGCCCCACCCGATGCGGGGCCGACCCGGACCGCCGTCTGTAGGGGAAAGCCGGCGGGGCGTGCACCCCATCCGGGGCGGGGCGGCGTTGCGACGGACGGGCCGCCGGCCTCCGCCGCGACGCGGAGCTCAGAAGCCGACGGCGGCCGCGTCCCCGGCCCCCAGGGCCTCGTCGTCGTCGTCGATCTCGGAATCGCCCTCGACTTCGTGACCGGTGGCGCCGGAGGCGTCCGCGAGGTTGCGGGCGGCCTTGCGCAGGAGCTTGCGCAGGCGGCGGCGCTCCTTGCCGTCGAACCCGTCGAGGAGTTCGGCCTCGACCTCGTCCCAGATCCGCTCGATGGCCGCCGCCTTGGCGAGCCCGGTCTCGGTAAGGCGGACCCGGACGATACGCCCATCCCCGGCCTCGGCCCGGCGCTCGACGAAGCCGAGGGCCGCCAGCCGCGAGATCGTCTTCGAGGCGGTGGGCGGACGCACCCGCAGGGTGGCGGCCAGATCGCCCATGGTCATGGTGCCGGCCGCCGCCAGGGCCTGGACCACCTGCTCCTGTCCGGCGAACAGGTCGAGGTCCGCCAGCCGGTCGCCGACCCGGGAGCGGTGCAGGCGCGCGGCCTGGACCAGCGCCCAGCCGACGCTCTTGGAGCCCGGCGGGCGGATGCGCTTGTCGGCCTTGCTCATGGTCCCGTCGCTATCCCTGCCGGTTTCAGTGGCCTGCGGAGGCTTAACATCCAGCACCAGGATGTTGGGCACGGCCGCCAGTCGCTCGTCAGCCGCCTGCATCCTACATATCCTCATCGTTCGCGCGTGTGCTCGCCGCGCCGGCGCCCGAACGGTCCGGACGCGCCCCACGGACCCGTCGGCACTGCCACCCGGCCATGAAGCTGGCATGACACCGGGCGTCGAAATCCGCCCACGCACCGTTTTGTTGGCTCAAGAACCCCCACGCGCGGCGATTCCGGCTCCGACCGGGCCTCCGCCTGGACGGGCGCGCCGGGCTCCACTACTCCTCCCGATAGTCCCGGCGGGTCTTCCCGGCCGGTCTTTCTGGCCCCTTTCGCCGACGGCGCGCGGGCGGACGCATTTTCCGAGGCACCATGAAGGCAGTCATCCTCGCAGGCGGCCTCGGCACGCGGCTCTCCGAGGAGACGGTGACGCGCCCCAAGCCGATGCTGGAGATCGGCGGCCGCCCGATCCTGTGGCACATCATGCAGCTCTTCGCGGCGCACGGCGTCACCGAATTCGTGATCTGCCTCGGCTACAAGGGCTACGTGATCAAGGAGTTCTTCCTGAACTACCGCCTGCACCTCTCCGACGTCACCATCGATGTCGGACGTGGCCACGTGGATTTCCATCGCAGCACCGCCGAGGATTGGCGCGTCTCGCTGATCGAGACGGGCGAGACCACCATGACGGGCGGTCGCCTCAGGCGGGTGCGCGACTATCTCGGCGACGACGATTTCTTCATGACCTACGGCGACGGCGTCGCCGACGTGGACCTCACCGCTCTGGTGGCCTTCCACAAGGCGCAGGGCAAGCTCGCCACCCTCACGGCCGTGACCCCGCCGGGCCGCTTCGGTGCCCTGGACCTCGACGGGGCCAGCGTGCGCAACTTCCGGGAGAAGCCGGCGGGCGACGGCGCGACGATCAACGGCGGCTTCTTCGTCCTGTCTCCCAAGGTGCTCGACCGCATCGCGGGCGATTCCACCGTCTGGGAGGCCGAGCCGCTGGAGAGTCTGGCCCGCGAGGGGCAATTGGCGGCCTATGTGCATTCGGGCTTCTGGCAGGCGATGGACACGTTGCGCGACAAGAACCACCTCGAAGCCCTGTGGGCGGCGGGGCGCGCGCCCTGGAAGTGCTGGTAGGGTCGGGTTCCTCGTTGGGGTACGGGATTCGCACCTCCGATCGCCTCGAGGACAAGCGCGGTTCCCTCCCCCCTTTGCGGAGCGCCGGATTCGCACGTCTGCTGAACCGCCGACATCGTGAACAGACGACGTTTGGTAGAAGCCGCGACAAGCCCCCTTTCCTGGAGGGAGACGGGGTCCGCGCTTGCCGGGCAATGTTTGAATCCGGTAGCCCAAACAGGAAAGGGAGCCTGTCGCCCGTCTCCAAGCCGCAAGGGATCGACCCGGCCGGACATGGCGCGATATCTGCGGTGACCCACCCTTCCAATGCCCCCTTTCCAGGAGATGGCGGCGTGCAACCCATCGGCCCGTCCACCGGCGCCCTGAACCCCGACCCCGCCTTCTGGTCCGGGCGGTCGGTGCTCGTCACCGGCCATACCGGCTTCAAGGGCGCGTGGCTGAGCCTGTGGCTGGAGCGGCTCGGCGCGCGGGTGAGCGGCCTCGCCCTGGCGCCGCAGACCGAACCCAGCCTGTCGGACCTGATCCTCGGCCGCCGCATCGATGAATCCATCGGCGACATCCGCGACGCCGCGACCGTGTCCGGCCACCTCGCCGAGGCCCGGCCGGAGATCGTGATCCACATGGCGGCGCAGGCCCTGGTGCGCGCCTCCTACCGCGATCCGGCCGCCACCTACGCCACCAACGTCATGGGAACCGTCCACCTGCTCGAGGCGGTGCGGGCGACGCCCTCGGTGCGGGCGGTGGTGGTGGTGACGAGCGACAAGGCCTACGAGAACCGCGAATGGCCCTACGGCTACCGCGAGACCGAGGCGCTGGGCGGCCACGACCCCTACAGTTCCTCCAAGGCCTGCGCCGAGCTGGTGACCAGCGCTTACCGCGCCTCGTTCCTGGCGGTGCGCGATTGCCGGGTGGCCACCGCCCGGGCCGGCAACGTCATCGGCGGCGGCGACTGGTCGGAGGACCGGTTGGTCCCCGACATCGTGCGGGCGTTCTCGCGCGGCGAATCGGTGGAGATCCGCGCGCCGCACGCCACCCGGCCGTGGCAGCACGTGCTCGAACCCTTGAGCGGCTATCTGCGCCTGGCCGAGGCCCTGTGCGGACCGGACGGGGCGGAGTTCGCCCAGGCCTGGAATTTCGGACCCGCCGACGAGGATTGCCGCCCGGTCGCCCATATCGTCGCCACCCTGGCCGAGACCTGGGGGCCGGACGCCACCTGGCACCTGTCGCAGGCGATCCACCCGCACGAGGCGACCTTCCTCAAGGTCGATTCGGCC
>JAKONB010000410.1 GCA_022702195.1 Beijerinckiaceae bacterium
CAGCGACGGACGAAGGTCTCGGAACCCGCGCGCGCGCGGCGGGTCGAAGCGCCGGGCGGGGGTGGGCCTTGGCAACAAATTAAGCTCTCCCTGCGCATCGTACGGCGGATTTCGCAAGGGTGAGTCTCCCGGTCCCATGCATATCGTCCTCGTCGATACCAGCCGCGTCGTTCTCAAGATGGTGGCGGCCCTGCTGGAGCCGCACGGCCACACCGTGAACGCCTTCACCGATTCGGCCGAGGCCCTCGCCTATGTCGAGGGCACCGCCACCGTGCGGGTGCTGATCACCAGCCTGGAAGTCCGGCCGCTGAGCGGCCTCGAACTGTGCTGGTCCGCCCGGCTTCTGGCCGAGGCGAGCCGCCCCCTCTACGTCATCACGATGTCTTCGGCCCGCAACGCCCGCAACCTCGCCGAGGCCCTCGACAGCGGCGCCGACGACTTCATCGAGAAGCCCCCCGGTGCCGAGGAGCTGCATGCCCGCCTGCGCGCCGCCGACCGTCTCACCACAATGCAGAGCGAGCTGATCCGGCTCGCGGAGACGGATGCGCTCACCAACCTCCTCAACCGCCGCGCCTTCTTCAAGCGCGCGCACGAGGCGGCCGATCGGGTGGGCGAGCACGGCCGGATGTCGGCGCTGCTCGTGGACATCGACCTCTTCAAGCGGGTCAACGACGAGCACGGCCACGATGTGGGCGATGCGGCGATTCAGGCGGTGGCGCGCGAGCTCACCGCCGAGGGCATCGTCGGCCGGCTCGGGGGCGAGGAGTTCGGCATCGTCCTGCCCCACCGGGCGGTGGCCGAGGCGGAAGCGCTGGCCAGCCGCCTGCGTCACGCGGTGGAGGGCCTGCGCATCCGCGGGGCCCGGGTGCCGATCCGCCTCACCTGCAGCTTCGGCGTCAGCGAATGGGGCGAAGGCGACACCATCGAGGCCCTGCTGAAGCGGGCCGACATCGCCCTCTACGAGGCCAAGACCACGGGCCGCAACCGCGTGGTCACGGCGGCCTCCGACCTCGTCCTGCAACGGGCCGGCTGATTTTCGGGATCGTGGGCGCCTCCGGCGACGCCCTTCCGCACGAAAACGCCCCGCCTCCCGGATTGGGAAACGGGGCGCGATCCAGCCTTGGTGTTTCTGCCGTCAGACGGCGGTGATCTCGCCCTCGCGCACGGCGCGCTCGCCCGAGGAGGACTTGATGCGGTAGGCCGGCTCGCCGGTCTGGTCGCCGGGGACGAGGCGGACGACCTCGAAGATGTCGGTCTCGACGGCGTCGCCGGAGCGGGCGCCCGGCATCCGCACATTGGCGAAGCCGAAGGAGGCGCGGCGCACGCGGTCACCGAGCTTGAATACGTGGGACATGGATGTCTCCCTGATCAGTGAGCCGGCACCGGAGCGCCGAAGCCCATGCGGGCTTGGAAAGACCCGCGCTGCGAAGGCCGGTTTGGCCGATGGATCGGCGCGCCCCGCCGGACCGGGGGTGAGACCCCCTCCCCGCGCGGCGCGACCATGCGATCCCCGGGGGGACCGAAACCTTACTTGCGCGCCTTCGCCTTGCGGGCGGCGTAGCGGGCGTCGCGCAACGCCTTCTGCTCGAGACGGGCGGCGGCGGCCTGCTCGATCTTCAGCTCAGCGGCGCGGATCGCCTCGGCGGCCAGACGCTCGCGCTCGCGCTCGGCCTCGGCGACGCGCTGGGCCTCGGCGGCAGCCTTCTCGGCCTCGCGGGCGGCGATACGGATGTCGCGGTCCCGGGCGATCTGCGCACGCTCGGCCTTGCGGGCGAGCACGGCCGGATCGTCGGCGGCGGGACGGTCACGGAACCGCGCGAGCGCGGCCTCACGGGCTTCAGCAGCCGCCTTGAGGCGGTCGGTCATCGAGTTTGCGTTGAATTGGCTCACACACGATCCTGGATTCGGCGGATGGATGGGGCGAACGCCGCCCCGGAAATGCGACGAAGCCGCCCCCGTGAAGCGGGAGCGGCTCGTCTCACACGTCAGGCCCGGTCAGGCCTGAAGCGGTTCAGGCAGACTGGAGGCTACCAGCGGACTGCTTGCCGCTGCGCTTGTCGGTCTCCATCTCGTAGGAGACCTTCTGGCCCTCCTGGAGACCGCGCATGCCAGCGCGCTCGACGGCGGAGATGTGCACGAACACGTCGGCACCGCCGTTGTCCGGCTGGATGAAGCCGAAGCCCTTCGTCTCGTTGAACCACTTAACAGTACCGACAGCCATCATATTCCTTCGCCCTTGCGGGCTTATATCAACCGGAGGTCCACGCGATCGTGCGCGGCCGTCTCCGTTACCGGCTTGTTCCCCAGAAGCTTAAAGCCCCGATTCGTCTCCGAATCGAGGCGTGTGCCGTTTGGGTTTTGGGCCGATGTCGAGGGTATACGCCTTTCCCGAGGATTTAGCAAATCACGCATCGATCCGAGATAAGAATCGCGTGGAATCCGGCTTTACTTCAGCAGGGTCGGCTTGGATGCCCGAAAGCTGGCGGCGGCTGCCTCCCTGCGGCGATCGACGACGATGGGGAGGCCGACGTCGGGTCGAGCGGAACGACGACATCGCAGGAACCGGGCCTCGCACCCGAACCGCGGAGTACCGGCGGACAATAAATCCTGGTTTTCATCGCTAAAGCTTGAGACTCACCTTCACCACCCCACCATCCTCCTTGTCCGGCCGCGTCGTGAACCCGAGATGCTTGCACACCGCGAGCATCGGCCGGTTCTCCCGCAAAACCGTCCCTTCGACGCGCGACAGTCCCTCGACCTTGGCCCAGTCGATCATGAGCTGCATCAGGGCGTGGCCGAGGCCGGTGCCTTTGCAGTCGCCGTGGATGAGGATGGCGTATTCGCCGCTCTCGTGGTTGGCGTCGGCGTGGAGGCGCACGGCGCCGAGCATCAGGCCGGTCTCGGCGTCGATGGCCACGAAGGCGATGGCGCGGGCGTAGTCGAGCTGGGTGAGTTTCGCCAGGAAGGCGTGGTTGAAGTCGCGCACGGGGGCGAAGAAGCGCAGGCGCAGGTCCTCGGCGCTCACCGACCGGAAGAAGGTGAGGAACAGGGCCTCGTCCTCCGGCCGCACCGGGCGGACGATGACGCTCTGCCCGCGAAAACCGAGCCGGCGTTCCCATTCCACCGGATAGGGCCGGATGGCGAAGCGCGGATGGTAGGCGCCGCGCGGGC
>JAKONB010000374.1 GCA_022702195.1 Beijerinckiaceae bacterium
GACGGCGAGTGCGGCACCACCGCCCGGCGTGCCCGCGGTTCCGACCTCACCCCCGGCCCCGGTCCCTGCGCCGCAATAGGACGCACTTGACGGACAAAGGCCGCCGGACCCGTGCCGGCGGCCTTTACGCGTTTCGGATCCTGTGTCGAGGCGTTATTTCTTGGAGGCCAGGTAAGCGATGACGTCGTCGATCTTCTTGTCGTCGGGGTAGCCGGCGAACACCATCTTGGTGCCCGGCACCTTCGCTTTCGGATTCTTCAGCCACTCGCGCAGGTTCGCCTCGTCCCAGGTGATGCCCGAGCCTTTCAGGGCGGCCGAGTACGAATACCCCTCCTCGGAGGCCGCCTTGCGCCCGACGACGCCCGTGAGGTTGGGTCCGACGCCGTTCTTGCCGAAGGCATGACAGGCCTTGCAGGGCGCGAACGCCTTCTCACCCGCCGCCGCATCCCCCTCGGCATGAGCGGCCACGGGGAACAGCATTATGACGAGTGCACCGATCATGGGGTAGCGCATGAGGTTTCCTGTGTGGTGATCCGGATCGTTAAGAGTATCTAAGGCTCGGCGACGGGATGTAATCCGAAGAATTCGGCTCATCACGTCGATGTGATCGCGTCAACCGGGATGAAAATGCGGGTGGGGTATCATTGGCGAAGCCCGCGCTCCGTCCGAGCACGATTCATCTGGGCGAGTCGATCCTGATCTGTCGGCTATCGGGATACTTGTCGGGACGGAACCCGACCAGCGAAACGCCGTGAACGTTCCGGCAGCACGCCGATCATGCTCAGGGTCTCGCTCGCGGCCCTTCGGAGATGTAACGGGGACGCTCGATCGGGGTGCGTGCCGTTCCCAGGGGCGTCGGAGACACCCGCTACTGGTCGGCGGCGATCGCGAACTCCATGCCTCGCCCGGGTCCCTGATCGGCATAGTCGACGAGCACGTAGCCTCGCTCCGCCAAAGCCGCGTCGAGGCTGTCCCGGTGCTTCCGGAACGTCTGACCGATCGCCAGAGGCGTCAGACGCGGATTGCCCTGCCGGAGTTGGGCGACGCCGACGCTGAGCGGGGCGCCTTCCCGATCGGCGATCCGGATGAGAGCGGATGCCAGATCGGCGGCCTTGGTCTCTGCCGCCGATTTTGCCTTGAATGCCATCTCGGTATCCTGTTCTCCCATTGTGCGCCGCTCCGAACAGTCCGCGGAACGACGTGCTGTCTTCGAATCCGCCCGGTCGCCTCCAGGATCCCGTACGCGAAGACGACCATGTCGCACACGCTTGCCATAGTCGGCGCCGTCGACCGCGAAGCCAACCCCATTCGCCGCCGCGATAATCCCCGTATTGTCACGGCGCAGAATCACGTTGATGGCGCGTCGCGTTCCTCCGCGACACCACAATTAGAGCCTAACGCCCCCGCATCATGAGTTCCGCCATCCTTCAAGATCCCGCAAGCCTGTCCCGGGCGCAACTCGAGGCCGAGGTGCGCCTGCTGCGTGCCCAGTCGGCGTCGCTGGCGCAGATGTTCGAGCAGGCCCCCAGCTTCATCGCTCTGCTGAGCGGCCCCGAGCATCGCTTCACGCTGACCAATGCCGCCTACCAGCGGACCATCGACCGTCGGGACATCGTCGGGCGGACTGTGGCCGAGGCGTTGCCGGAGGCGGCCGCCCAGGGCTACGTCGCCCTGCTGGACGAGGTCTTTCGCACCGGCAAGCCGCACCGGGCGGTCGCCGCCCGCTTCGGCGTTCAGCCCGTGCCGGGTGGCCCCATCAGGGAACGCTACCTCGACTTCGTTTATCAGCCGATCACCGATGCACATGGGGTGGTCAGCGGCATCTTCGTGGAGGGGCACGACGTCACCGAGCGCACCTTGGCGGAGGCCGCTCTCCGGGAGAACGAGGCGCGCTACCGAACCCTGTTCGAGAGCATCGAGGTCGGCTTCTGCATCGTTCAGTTAAAGTTCGAGGGTCCCCGTGCCGTCGATTATCGCATCGTCGAAGCGAATCCCGCTTTCGTGCGGCAAACCGGCGCGGACGTCGCGGGGCAATGGGTGAGCGATTTCGCACCGAACCTGGAACGTCACTGGTTCGACACCTACGGCCGCGTCGCCCTGACCGGTGAGCCAGCCCATTTCGAACACTACGCCGATGTCTTTGGACGCTGGTTCGACGTGCGTGCCCTCAGGACCGGTGATCCGGCGACTCACCGCGTCGCCATCTTCTTCTCGGACATCACCGACCGCAGGAACAGCGAGAAGCGCGCCGAGGCGGGGGAGCGCGAACTCCGCCTCATCACCGACGCATTGCCGGTCCTGATCTCCTTCATCGGCGCAGACTACGTCTACCGCTTCGCCAACAAGGCGTACGATCATTGGTTCTCGGTGCCGGCGGAGGAGATCGTCGGCCGGGACGTTCGCGATCTCCTTGGACCGGACGCCTACGCCGCGCGCAAACCGTTCATGGACCGGGCTCTGGCGGGAGAGACCGTCACGTTCGAGCTCGATTGGCCCCGCTCCGATGGGCAGGCGCGCATCGCCGAGATCCGCTACCTGCCACGGCGGGCCGTGGATAGCCGGGTCGACGGCTACCATGTGTTCGTGCACGACGTGACGGCGCGCAAGCAGACGGAAGCCGATCTCGCCCGCCAGGTCGCCGCCCGCACGGCCGAGCGAGACCAGATCTGGCAAGCCTCCTCGGATCTGCTCTGCGTGGCCAACCTCGACGGTTACATCGTCAGCCTCAACCCGGCCTGGCCGGCGGCTTTGGGATGGACGGAGGCCGAGATGAAGGCGCGGCCGTTTCTCGATTTCGTGCATCCCGAGGATGTCGCCGCCACCCTCACCGCGGCGAGGGGCCTGGCGCGCGGGGAGGCGCAGCTCACCTTCGAGAACCGCTACCGGCACAAGGATGGCGGTTACATCTGGCTCTCCTGGAACGCGGTGCCGCGCGATGGCTTGATCTACGCTTCCGTGCGCGACGTGAGCGAGATCAAGCGCCAGGCGGAGATTCTGGCCAGGACCGAGGAGGCCCTGCGGCAATCCCAGAAGATGGAAGCGGTGGGCCAGCTCACGGGCGGTCTCGCGCACGATTTCAACAACCTGCTGGCGGGCATTTCCGGTTCGCTGGAGCTGATGCAGACCCGCATGCAGCAAGGGCGCATGGGCGACCTCGACCGATACATGACCGTCGCCCAGGGCGCGGCCAAGCGGGCCGCCGCCCTGACCCATCGCCTGCTCGCCTTCTCCCGGCGCCAGACCCTCGATCCCAAGCCCACCAACGTGAACCGGCTTGCCAAGGACATGGAGGAGCTCGTCCGCCGCACGGTCGGACCGTCCATTCATCTGGAGGTCGTCGGCATGTCGGGCCTGTGGCCGGCCCTGATCGATGCGGGTCAATTGGAGAACGCGCTGCTGAACCTATGCATCAACGCGCGGGACGCCATGCCGGAAGGGGGCCGCATCACGATCGAGACTGCGAATACGTGGATCGATGAGACCGGTGGCCGCCAGCACGACATGCCTCCGGGCCAATATCTGAGCGTCTGCGTGACCGATACCGGCACCGGTATGTCGCAGGACTTGATGGGCAAGGTCTTCGAGCCCTTCTTCACCACCAAGCCCATCGGCGAGGGCACGGGGCTGGGTCTCTCGATGGTCTACGGGTTTGCCCGCCAATCGGGCGGGCAGGTCCGGCTCTATTCCGAGGTGGGCCGGGGGACGACGGTCTGCCTGTACCTGCCGCGCCATTACGGCGAAGCCGACGAAGACGATGTCGCGCGACGACTCACCCAGGTCGAACGCGCCGGGCAGGGCGAGACCGTGCTGATCGTGGACGACGAACCCTCGGTTCGCATGCTCGTGACCGAAGTTCTCGAGGATCTCGGCTACACCGCCATCGAGGCCGCCGACAGCATCGCCGGCCTGAAGGTTCTGCTATCGGATGTCCGCATCGACCTGCTCGTGACCGATGTGGGCCTCCCGGGCGGCATGAACGGACGCCAGATGGCGGATGCGGCGCGTGAACGCCGATCGGATCTGAAGGTTCTGTTCATCACCGGCTATGCCGAGAACGCGGTGCTGGGGAACGGCTATCTTCAGCCGGGCACGCATGTCATGACCAAGCCCTTCGTGCTGGAGACACTCGCCGCGCGGATCAAGGAGCTTCTGTCCGTGCGTTGAGGGCGTCGCAACCTCCCGGCCACTCCGGGACGGTCGTGAGCCGGCCGTTCTACGCGAGGCTGGACGGAGCTTGCCACGCCTCGCCGGCATGCTCGCGGATATCGCCGCTCTTGCTGCCGGTATCGGCGTCACTCGTCCAATCGCTCGGTTCGGCCACATCGACCACCTCATCGTCGGGATAGGCGGCCGACAGGAACAGCCGGGCCTCCCCCTCGGCCGCGGCACGAACCGTCACGAGAGGCTTGAAGCCTCCTGCGGACCGAATGTGGGCGATGAAGAGCTTCGTCATGTCCATGTCTCCGGGCGCCCGGTTCGGCGCATCGGAGTCACAACGCATGCCGGCGCAGGAAGGGCCAACGACCTCCAAACGCCGCCATGCGTCTAAGTTTCGGCGCGCAGACTCTTCACGAAGCGTCGGGCGATCTCGCGGACCGCGTCATCGTCGCGTGCATCGCCATGGGTCCTGTCCCAGAGGTGGTCCACGCTCCGGTCGAGATCGTCCAGCAGGTCCGGGTGGCGCTGCGCGACGAAACGGATCGTTCCGAACAGCAGGTGCTCGATCGCCATCTCGCGGCGGCGCGCGTCGATGATCGGGTCCGGGGTGGGGGTGGATGTCTGATCGGTCATAGCTGCACAACGGCAGCGGCCGGTCGTCGGTTCGCGGATGTCGAGGGATCGAGTGCCGCAGCCCGCAGGACAGGTCACTGGCCTTCTCTTCCCGCTCCCCGCCCTGGCCCTCGAAGCGAAGCGTTCAGCCGCCGGTCATGGGCGGGAAGAACGCGATCTCGGACGCGCCGGCGATGAACGCGTCGGGCTTGGCGTGGACACGGTCGATGGCGGCCCGGACCACGCCGTCGGTGTCGAAGGCGTAAGCGTATTCCTCGCCCCGCGTCTTTAGCCAGGCGACGAGGTCGGAGACGGTGGCGAGGCCGTCGGGCAGGTCCACCACCTCGTCGGCCTTGCCGACGCGTTCCCGCACCCAGGCGAAATAGACGAGTTTCATGGGACGGGTCCTGTTAGCGAGGATCGTCGATGACGTGCTTGATCCCGGCCCTCATATAGTCCCAGCCGGTATAGAGCGTCAGTGCCGCGGCGACCCAGAGCAGCCCGTTGCCGTACTGGATCGTGCCCGGCAGGATCGTCTCGCCGGCGGGGCCGGCGACGAGGAAGCCGATGGCCACGAGCTGAACGGTGGTCTTCCATTTGGCGACCTTGCTCACCGGAACGCCGACCTTCAACTCGGCGAGATACTCGCGCAGGCCCGAGACCAGGATCTCGCGGCACAGGATCACGATGGCCGCCCACAGGGTCCAGCCCTGGATGGTGTGGTCCGCCGCCAGCATCAGAAGGCAGGCGGCGACCAGCAGTTTGTCGGCGATCGGGTCCAGCATCCGCCCCAGGGCCGAACTCTGGTCGTAGGTCCGGGCGACGTAGCCGTCGAGATAATCGGTGATGGCCGCACCGATATAGAGCGCGAGGGCCGCGAAACGCGCCGTCTTCTCATTCGGCCAGTAGAGCAGGCCGACCAGAACGGGAACGGCCACGAGGCGCCCGTAGGTCAGGCAATTCGCGAGCGTCCAGGCCGGCGAGCGGCGTCGGGGGAGGGCCGGATTCATCGGGGGGGTGAAACCACGCACGGGGGCGGGGGTCAACCGCCCCGCTGTCGCTTCTCAAGATGCGGTGTGAAAGAAGTCGTAGACCGCGCGGGCGGTGGCGGCATTGACGCCCGGCGTCTTGGCGAGATCCTCGAAGGCGGCCCGCTGGATCGCCTTCACGGTGCCGAAATGATGGAGGAGCGCGCGCTTGCGGCTCGGGCCGATCCCCGCGATCTCGTCCAGGGGATTCTTGATCATCTCGCGCTTGCGCTTGGCCCGGTGGGTGCCGATGGCGAAGCGGTGCGCTTCATCGCGCAGGCGCTGGACGAAGTAGAGCGTCGGGTCGCGCGGTGGCAGCTTGAACGGCGGGCGTCCGGGCACGAAGAAGGTTTCGCGCCCGGCATCGCGGTCGCGGCCCTTGGCGATGCCCACCAGGGATACGTCGGTGACGCCGATCTCCTCCAGGGCGTTCCGTGCGGCATCGAGCTGCCCCTTGCCGCCGTCGATGAGCACGAGGTCGGGCCAGGCCGGCAATGTGTCGCTGTCCGGCGCCGGCTCCCGCGCACCGCCTTCGCTCCCCGCCGCTGCGGCCTCGCTGGCATTGCGGGGGTTCTCCTTGACGAGGCGCTTGAACCGGCGTTGCAGCACCTCGCGCATCATCCCGTAATCGTCGCCCGGCGTGAGCTCCTCGGACTTGATGTTGAAGGTGCGGTAATGGGTCTTCGCGAAGCCCGAGGGACCGGCCACGATCATGCCGCCCACCGCATTGGTCCCCATGATGTGCGAGTTGTCGTAGACCTCGATCCGTCGCGGCGCGCTCGGCAAGCCGAAGGATTGGCCCAAAGCCACCAGCAGCTTGCCCTGCGAGGCGGTGTCGGCGAGGCGCCGGCCGAGGGCCTCCTTGGCGTTGCGCTGGGCGTATTCCACCAGGTTCTTGCGCTCGCCCCGCTGCGGCTGGTGGATGTCGACCCGGTAATCCGTCCGGCTTGAGAGCGCGGCGGCCAGGAGCTCGACATCCTCAATGGCGTGGGAGACGAGGACGAGGCGCGGTGCCGGCTTGTCGTCGTAGAACTGGCCGATGAACGAGGCCAGCACCTCGTCGGGGGTCATGCTGCGGTCGGCCTTCGGGAAGTAGGCGCGGTTGCCCCAGTTCTGGAAATTCCGGAAGAAGAACACCTCGATGCAGAATTGGCCGGCCTGCTCGTCGAGGGCGAAGACGTCCGCCTCCTCAACCCCTTGGGTGTTCACCCCTTGAGTGCCCTGGATCGCCGAGAGCGCGGCAATGCGGTCGCGAAAGCGCGCCGCCCGCTCGAATTCGAGCTTCTCCGAGGCGTCCTGCATCGCCTCCCGCATATGATCCTTCACGGCATTGGACTTGCCAGCGAGGAACGCCTTGGCGTTGTCGGCCAAGCCTTGATAATCACCGAGCGCGATCTCGCCGGTGCAGGGGCCGGCGCAGCGCTTGATCTGGAAGAGCAGGCAGGGGCGCGTGCGATTCTCGTAATAGCTGTCCGTGCATGTGCGCAGCAGGAAGGCGCGCTGGAGCGCGTTCACCGTGCGGTTCACCGCCCAGACGCTGGCAAAGGGGCCGTAATAGCTGCCCTTGCGCCGTCGGGCGCCGCGATGCTTCACGATCTGCGGCGCTTCCGAATCCGCCGTCACCAGGATGTAGGGAAACGACTTGTCGTCCCTCATGAGCACGTTGAAGCGCGGCTTCAGCTGCTTGATGAGGTTCGCTTCGAGGAGAAGCGCCTCGGTCTCGGTGGCGGTGGTGACGAATTCCATCGCCGCCGTCTGCGAGATCATCCGGGCGATGCGGTTGGAATGGGCCTGGCCGCGGGCATAGGAGCCGACGCGCGCCTTCAGGTTCTTGGCCTTGCCGACATAGAGCACGTCGCCCTTGTCGTCGAACATCCGGTAGACGCCGGGCGAGGTCGGCAACGTGCTCCAGAAGCGGCGGATGATCTCGGTGCCGGCCTTGACCGCGCCGTCCTCGAAATCGAAATCGATTTCGGGGGTGTCCGGCTCAGGGGCGCTCTCCGGGGCCGAATCCTCGTCCTCGTCGAACGCGTCGGGGGGCAGGTCCTTCGAGATCGGCGCTTTCGCGGTGTCGCGGCTCATAACGCTGACTTAAGCGCCGGGGATTCCGCTGGGAAGGGGCAGCGCAGGGTCGCCCCCACCCAAGGGCCGCCTAATCGAACAGCGCGTCGATGTCGCCCTGGTCAACATGGCCCGGATCGTCGGCGAGTTTCGGCCCGTTGAGGAGCGAGCTCTCGTCATCGATGTCGACGGTGGCGCCGTTGACGCCCAGGAGGTCGCCGAACGCATCCAGCCCACCCCAGGCCTCGATCATCCGGTCGAGGTGCTCTTCGATGAATTTCAGGACGTTGACGATCTTGTTGATGCGCTGCCCGGTGAGATCCTGGAAGTTGCAGGCCTCGAAGGCGACCACGACACGCTCGAGGATCGCGTCGATGTTCTCGCGGCCGGCCATGCTGGTGGTCATGGCCCGCAGCATGCTGGCATTGGTCTCGATTTCCTCGATGGCGCCCAGGATCGCGCCGGTCGCCTGCTCGGTGGAATCGACCACGGCATCGAGTTCGCCGGCGACGCGACGCATCCCCTTTCCGGTATTCTCCGAGCGGTAGAGGGTCGCGATCTCCTGCTTGGTCCGGGTGATCGCATCCTTCATCACGTCCAACTCGGACCGCATGGCGAAGGCCTCGTTCAGCTCGCGCCGGCAGGCCTCGATCGTCTCGGCGGTACTGGCCTGCGTCACGCGCTGCAAGGTCTGGATCGCGCTCAGGATCTCGTCGAGCCGGGCGTCGTTCAGCGCCGCGCTCGCCGGACGGTCGACCGTTTCGATGACCGGAGCGCGGACCGCGAGGCCGAGGCTGTCTTCGATGCGGTAGCGTTTGATGGTCATCGGTTCGGATCAGCCAGCTCAGTGGTCACGGCGGCAGCATCGTCGAAACAGATTGCCATTTCTTGAACGCCTCGGCCTGGCCTCGCGCTTTACCCTCCGTTCACGCTGAATCGCTTCGGCGATCGGCCGAGACCGCTTTCCCGAACGATTCACCACGTTCTTTCACCCGAACGCGGCAAAAGCCGGGGAATCTCCATCGGGTCGCGGATCCGAGCCCCGCGTCATGGGGATGGACGATCATGCGTGTCGAGTGGTGCGTCGCGGCCTGCCTTGCGGCGTGTGTCATCGGGGGAGAAGTCCGAGCGCAATCCCGTGCCGGCGATTATGGTGGCGGTTTCATCGAGCTTCTGGTGACCGGCGGGCGGCCCGCACCGGCGATACGGACCGCCTCCGCGCAGCCGCGTTCCGGCGATCCTCTCGTCGATGACGGCGTCCTGCCTCGCCATCCGGCGGCCTATGGGTATGGCGGCTCGCGCATGCTCTCGTCCGGCGACCGGGTGCCCGACCCCCAGGTGGAGGCGTGGCCGGTCCGGGTTCCCGCACCCGCACGGTCCGCCTCGCTTCAGGTCGTTCCAGCGCGCGACATGGCGCCCGAGCGCATCGCCCGGACACCCGATCCACGCAGCGCCCGACAGGTGGTCGATTACGACGGCGGCGGCAGACCCGGCACCATCGTGGTGGATACGCCCTCGAAGTTCCTCTACCTCGTCCAGCCCGGCGGCAGGGCGATCCGCTACGGCATCGGCGTGGGTCGTCCCGGTTTCGCCTGGTCGGGCCTCAAGACCATCAGCCAGAAGCGGGAATGGCCGGATTGGACGCCGCCGGCGGACATGATCCGGCGTCGGCCGGATCTGCCCCGGCACATGGCGGGCGGGCCGGCCAACCCGCTCGGCGCCCGCGCGCTCTATCTCGGCTCGTCGCTCTACCGCATCCATGGAACCAACGAACCGCACACGATCGGCCAGAACGTGTCCTCCGGCTGCATCCGCATGATGAACGAGGATGTCATCGACCTCTACGAGCGGACCCCGGTGGGAACCCGGGTCGAGGTGCTATGAAGCTGTGTGAGAGCGGGAAGTTTGTCGGTAGGAGCGGGTAGTTTGTCGGCGCCGGTCTACCAAGTTTGTCGGGTCAATCAGAAGCCTCAAGGGGGC
>JAKONB010000387.1 GCA_022702195.1 Beijerinckiaceae bacterium
ACGAGGATGCAGGGCACGTCCGGCAGGTCGTGCCCGCTCTTCAGGGTGGGGTCGATCTGCGCCAGCACCCGCCGGCCGACATCGCGCAAGTCCGCCGCGCGGGCGGCGAGGACGGGATTGCCCAGCGCCGAGAGCTTGGCCGACATCCGCTCCACCGCCTGGTTCCAGGCGTAGGCGACCCCGTGGCCCTCCACCATGAGCTGGCAGGCCAGGGTGATCAGGTCGGTATCGGCGATGAGTTCGGCCTGCGCCCGGAAGATGCCGGCATCGGCCTTGCCGAGGCGGCGCTCGGTGTCGTCGGCGAGCGCCCGGAGCTGGCCGTCCGTGGCGGCGAGCGCCGCGTGCAGGCGGTCGCCGCCGGAGGTCAGCGGCTCGGGCGCGTCCGGCACCGTGACCTCGACCTGACTCAGCACGTGGATCGGCCCAATGGTGAGACCCGGGCTCGCGCCGATGCCGGCCATCACGCGCGGTGCGTCGGCGGGGTTCCAGCCGGCCACCGGGCCGGCCGCCCTGGCGGCCGCATCCGCTGCGGCCTTGGCCGCCGCCTTCTCCCCGGCGCTCAGGCCCGTCACCGCCGCGCAGATCCGGGCGAGGGCGCCGGCCTCGTCGTTCCCCTCCGCCGAGATCGTCACCTCGTCGCCGCAGCGCAGGCCGAGCTGGAGCAGGGCGATGAGATTCTTGGCGTCGGCCACCTCGGCGCCGTGGCGGACCTGGATGCGGGCGGGGCAGGCGCGGGCGGTCTCGACCCAATGGGAGGCCGGGCGAGCATGGAGGCCGGTGGGATAATCCACAATCCAGTCGAAGCGCTGGCTGAGGTCGCCGGCCGGGCCGGCCGCGCCGGGGGCGGGCGCGTCCTCGGTGAGCGCGGCGGCGATCTCGTCCTGGTTCGTGGTGGTGCGCAGGGCGGTGAGACGCGCCTCGTCCTGGATCAGGCGGGTGAGGCGGCGCAGGATGGTGATGTGGGTGTCCGACTGCGCCGCGATGGCCACCACCAGATGGGCGATCTGGCCATCGTGCCATTCGATGCCGCCGGGAACCTGCAGCACCGCGAGCCCGCTCTCGCGGACATGGTGCCGGTCGTCGACCATGCCGTGCGGGATGACGACGCCGTGGCCCAGATAGGTGTTCGCCACGCCCTCGCGCCGCAGCATGCTCGCCGCGTAGGGGGGCGCGATGCAACCGGATGCCACGAGGAGTTGCGCCGCTTCGCGAATCGCCGCCTCCTTGGTGGCCGGAGCGGCGCCCAGGCGGATCAATAGACGCGGCGGCAGGATCGGCGTCGGTGCGAGCATGGCGTGCTCCTCCCGTAGATTTCGTTATTGTAACTGAAAACGTTTTCACGCCGTTTGTCAACGGCTTTCGGCGTAATAGTGCAGGTGAATGGGTTGATGATGCGGGAGCGGAGTGGCAGAACGGCGTTATGACGCTGAAAACGTTTCCCGCCCGATGAGTGTCGGTATCCGCGATGTGGCGCGTGCCGCCGGGGTCTCGACGGCGACGGTGTCGCGGGCTCTCGGCCGGGGGCCGGTGAGCGACGCCCTGCGTCAGCAGGTGGAGGCGGCGGTGCGGGCCACCGGTTACCGGCCCAATCTCTCGGCGCGCCGCCTGCGCTCGCAATCCACCCAGACCATCGGGCTGATCGTCGCCGATATTCGCAACCCGTTCTTCACGGCGGTGAGCCGGGCGGTGGAGGATGCCGCCTACGCCGCCGGGATGCGGGTGATCCTGTGCAACACTGACGAGGATCCCGAGCGGGAGCGGCTCTACCTGCGGCTGATGGAGGAGGAGCGGGTCACCGGCGTGATCTTCGCGCCCACCCGTGTCACCGCCGAATCGCTGAAAGCCGACAGTCTCGACGTGCCGGTGGTGTTCATCGACCGGACCGGGCCGGCCGGGGCCTATGACAGCGTGGTCCTCGACAACGCGGCCGCCTCCGGCGCCCTGGTCGATCACCTCGCCGCGCGGGGCTATCGGCGGATCGGCGGCCTGTTCGGCTCCACCAGTTCCACCGCGCAGGAGCGCCGGGCCGGCTACGAGGCGGCGATCCGGCGCCTCGGCCTGGAGCCCCTGGCCCGGATGGCCCCGCCCAACGCCGAGGCGGCCGAGGCCACGCTCACCCAATGGCTCGCCGAGCCGGACCGGCCCGACGCCCTGGTCCTGTCGAACGGCCTGACCCTGATGGGGGCGGTGCGGGCGGCGCGCGCCCTCGCGCTGGCGGTCCCGGACCAGCTCGGTCTCGCCGGGTTCGACAACGACCCCTGGACCGGCCTCGTGGAGCCCGGCCTCACGGTGATCGAGCAGCCGGTGGCGCAGATCGGCGCCCAGGCCATGGCGCTGCTGTTCGACCGCCTGAAGGCCCCGGCCGAGGCGGTGCGCAAGGTGACCCTGAGCGGCCGGCTCGTGATACGGGGCTCTTCGGGGTGCGACTGAGGCGTCCGCGGAGCCCGCCATGTCGAATCTCGCCACCGATCCGGCCTTCTTCGCCCTGCTGACCGGCCGCTTCGCGACCCTGGTCGGCCGGCCCCTCGTCCCCGCGGGGCGCGACGCGGCGTGGCTCTACGGGGAGGCGCCCTTCGCGGTGCTGGCGCATGATGGCGGGGCCGATCCGTGCTTCGTCTACGCCAACCGGACGGCGCAGACCTGCTTCGGCTACGCGTGGGACGAGATCGTCGGCCTGCCCTCGCGCCTGTCGGCCGAGGCCCCCGAGCGGGAGGCCCGCCAGGCGCTGCTCGATGCGGTCACCCGGGACGGCTTCGCGGAGGGCTACCGGGGCATGCGGGTCACCAAATCCGGCCGGCGCTTCTGGATCGAGGACGGCGTGGTGTGGAGCCTGCGGCGGCCGGACGGCTCGGCGGCCGGGCAGGCGGCGATGTTTTCGTCGTGGCGGGACGTGGTGGGGTAGGAAACCGCCGGATTCGCAGATTTGCTCATCTCGCGGCCAGGCGCGTTCCCTCCCCCCCTCTGCGGCGGAGGGAGGGCGCGTGCCATCTCCGGCCTCAGTTTCCTTTCAAGACGCGCACCATTCGGTCCGGGATGGGTGAATCCACTGGTCCCACGAGGGGAAGCGCCCTCTCGACGGCGATTGGGTGTGCGAAGACGCGGGCAAAAGAGTCCTCACCCCCCGGCCCACGGCATCGCCGGCAGGGCGCGCTCCAGGAATCCCATCAGGGCGGTCACCCGGGCCGGGCGCAGGCTGCCCGGCGGCGTCACCAGGTTGAGGGCGATGGGGGGCGGCGACCAGTCGGGCATCACCCGCTCCAGGCGGCCGGCGGTGAGGTCGTCCCAGATCGTGAAATCGGGCTGGACGGCGAGGCCGAGCCCGGCCCGCAGGGCCGGCGTGAGGGCGTCGGCATTGTTGGCCCGCAGCGGCCCCGCCGGAATCACCACCACCTCCGCCCCCGTCGCATCGCGAAAATGCCAGCGGTCGGGATTGGGCAGGTAGGCGTAGCCGAGGCAGGCGTGCGCGGCGAGATCGGCCGGGTGCGACGGCCGGCCATGGGCATCGAGATAGGCCGGGGTCGCCACCAGCGAGCGCCGCACCCCGCACAGGCGCCGCACCCGCAGCGAGGAATCCGGCAGGGCGGCGATCCGCAGGCCGAGATCGAAGCCGCCGCCGACGAGATCGACCAGGG
>JAKONB010000404.1 GCA_022702195.1 Beijerinckiaceae bacterium
ATGCGATCTTATGAGAAATATAAGTGTAGGGCGCGCTTGAATTGCGTCCAATGTATTGTCATATGAGAGGCGTTGAACGCGAAGGAGTTACGCCATGAAGTGGTCCGCCCCCGTCGTCCAGGAAATCTGCGTCGGCATGGAAGTCACCAGCTACGAGTCGGCTGAGATCGACACCTTCAACTGAGCTGCACGACCCTTCGGGGTCCCAGGCTTCCTCACATTCTGTCCAACAGGAGAAACGCCATGAAGTGGTCTGCCCCCATCGTCCAGGAAATCTGCGTCGGCATGGAAGTCACCAGCTACGAGTCGGCCGAGATCGACACCTTCAACTAAGACGGTCGTCAGATCCGAAGGGGCGTCATCCGAGAGGGTGGCGCCCCTTTCGTTTGGGCTGAAGGAACGTCCCCGCAGATCGTGTCATACGGTTCCCCCGTGATCGGTTCGGTTGGCGCGGTCGCGACAGGCCCCCCCTCCCGTTTGGGAGCGGGTCGGGGTGAGGGCGTGGGCGTTTCGAAGAGGCACACACCCCACCCCGTCCTTCTCCTTCCGAGAAAAGGGACCTGCGCTCGGGTGTCGTTCGCGCATCGTCTTGTTCCGAAAGCCGGCGACCACCTTTCGGGACGATGCGCGAGACCGAACCGATCGACCGGCGACGGTATCAGCCGTCGATTCGCGCGATCGAGGCGCCGGCCTCCTGCGCCGAGCCCGTTTCCGCCGCGCAGTGGATGGTGCCGCCGCGATGGGCGTGGATGGGCGTCTCCATCTTCATGGCTTCCATGATGGCGACCACGTCCCCCTCCGCCACCGGATCCCCGTCCCGGACCTGCCAGGCCAGCAGAGTCCCGGAGATCGGGGCGACGAGGGCGTTGGTCGCGGCGTCCCCCGAGGCCTGACCGGCCGGAGCGGGGTGAGGCGCGGCACCGAGCCCGAGGCTCGCCAGGAAATTCTGCGGCACACCGAGCACGGTGCGGCGCCCGTCGATCTCGACGACGGTGCGCAGGATGGGATTGTCCTTCGGATGCGCCGGCCGGGCCTCCGGCCCCGGCATGGCGGCGAAATCCCCCTCGATCCAGCCGGTATGGACGTTGAAACCGGCCGCGCCGACGAAATCCGCCGCCTCCACCACCGCCCGGTGGAAGGGCAGCACCGTCGCGACGCCCGCGACCTCGAATTCCCGCAGCGCCCGGCGGGCGCGGGCCAGGGCCTCCTCCCGGGTGCGGCCGGTGACGATGAGTTTGGCGATGAGCGAATCGAACAGGCCGGAGACCGTCGATCCGGCCACGACGCCGCTATCGATTCGGATGCCCGGCCCGGCGGGCGGATCGAACCGGGTGATCGTGCCGGGCATCGGCAGGAAGCCGCGCCCGGGATCCTCCGCGTTGATGCGGAACTCGATGGAATGGCCGCGCGGCTCCGGCCTGCCCGTGACGCTGAGCGGCAACCCTTCGGCGATGCGGAACTGTTCGATGACGAGGTCGAGGCCGGTGGTCTCCTCCGTGACGGGATGCTCCACCTGCAGCCTGGTATTGACCTCGAGAAAGCTGATCGTGCCGTCGGTCCCGAGCAGGAACTCGACGGTTCCCGCCCCCTGGTAGCCGGCGGCGGCGCAGATGGCTGCGGCGGCCGCGTGGATCCGGTCGCGCTGTTCTTGCGTCAGGAAGGGGGCCGGCGCTTCCTCGACGAGCTTCTGATTGCGCCGCTGCAGCGAGCAATCGCGGGTGCCCACCACGCAAACGTTGCCGTGCCGGTCGGCCAGAACCTGCGCCTCGACGTGCCGGGGCCGGTCGAGGAAGCGCTCCACGAAGCAGGCCCCGCGCCCGAACGCCTCCACCGCCTCCCGCGTGGCGGAGTCGAAGCGCTCGGGAATCTCCTCCAGGGTCCGGGCGACCTTGAGGCCGCGCCCTCCCCCGCCGAACGCCGCCTTGATCGCCACCGGCAGGCCGTGCCGCCGGGCGAAGGCCAGAACCTCGTCCGCGCCGGAGACCGGACCGTCGCTCCCGGCGACCAGGGGCGCCCCGACGCCCTGGGCGATCCGCCGCGCCGCGACCTTGTCGCCGAGCGCGTCGATCGCCTCCGGGGGCGGCCCGATCCAAGTGAGACCGGCGGCGATCACCGCGCGGGCGAAATCGGCATTCTCCGAGAGGAAGCCGTAGCCCGGATGGAGCGCGTCCGCCCCGGCGCGCCCGGCGATCGCGATCAGCTTGGCGCCGTCGAGATAGGTCTCGGCCGGGCGCTCGCCCCGCAGCGCATAAGCCTCGTCCGCCAGGGCGACGAAGGGCGCCCGCGCATCCGCGTCCGCATAGACCGCGACGGAGGCCAGCCCATGATCGCGGCAGGCGCGGACGATGCGGACGGCGATCTCGCCCCGGTTGGCGATCAGAACCTTCTTCATGGTGGGCCTCGGCGATCGATGGGGCGGGCCTCGGGATCAGACGGCGCCGGGCGGCGCGATCTCGCCGAAGGGCTGGATCGGGCGGAACCGGATGCGGGCGCCCACCGGGATCTGCCCGGCGAGCGCGAGGTGGTATTCGGCCACCGTGGCGATCACCGGGTAGCCACCGGTGAGCGGATGGTCGGCGAGGAAGAGCACGGGCTGGCCATCATGCGGCACCTGGATCGCCCCGGGGGCGGTGCCCTCGCTCGGCAGTTCCGCCGCGTCGATCCGTTCCAGTCCGACCGCGCCGGCCAGGCGGATGCCGACGCGGTCGGATCGCGGCGTCACCGTCCAGGGCTGTTCGGCGAGGGTGGCGACCCCGCCCGGCGTGAACCAGTCGGTGCGCGGTCCCATGACCACGTCGAGGATGACGGTGTCGTCCCTGGCCGGCAGGGCGGGGCCTGCCGGCTCGTCCAGCGCGACGCTCGCCCAGGCGCCGGACACGGCCCGGATGCCCAGGACGGTGCCGGCGCCCACCGGCTCGGGGCCGATCTTCGCCAGCGTATCGGTGGCGGCGCTGCCGAGCACCGGTTCCACCGCGAAGCCGCCGCGCGCCGCCAGATAGGCGCGCAGGCCGGTGGGGGGATGCCCCAGTTCGACGACGTCGCCGGGCTCCAGCGCCACCGCGCGGCCGGTCCCGGTCGTGAAGAGCGCCCCATCCCCGCAGCGCACGGTGATCGGGCACGTTGCGCCGGCCAGCGCGATGGTGATGCGCCCGAGCGCCGCGAAACGGAAGCCGCCGAGGGTGATCTCGAGGCACGGGGTTCCTGTGGGATTGCCCACGACCCGATTGGCCGCCCGGAGGGAATCCCGGTCGAGCGCGCCGGAGACCGAGACGCCCTGCCCCGTCTGGCCGGCCCGGCCGAGATCCTGGACGAGCGCCGGGATCGGCGCGGCGCGGATGCGGATGCCGAGAGCGGGGGCATCGACCGGCGGCGGATGCGCGACGGATACGGTTTCCGGTCGATCCCCTCGCTCGTCATGGTCGAAATAGGCCCCCTCTCCTTCCGGGAGAGGAGGCCCGTGCTCGCAATCGGCCGAAGCGATCGACGGCAGCGTGCATGGCCCGGGCGGGGCCTCTGCCGGGACCGCGCCGGGGGCGTCGCGGTCGGTGAAGCGCACCCGCATGCCCGGCCGGAGCAGGGCCGGCGGATCGCGCGCCAGATCCCACAGGGCGAGGGGCGTGCGGCCGATGATCTGCCAGCCGCCGGGGCTTTCGCGCGGATAGATCCCGCTGAACGGCCCCGCCAACGCCACGGACCCCGCCGGGATGCGGGTGCGCGGGCTCGACCGGCGCGGGACGTGCAGGCTCGGATCGCCGCCCACGAGGTAGCCGAAGCCCGGCGCGAAGCCGGTGAAGGCCACCGTGAAGGTGCTGGCGGCATGGCGACGGATCACCTCCCCACGGCTGACACCGGCCAGCGCCGCCACATGGTCGAGATCCGCGCCATCGTAATGCACGGGCACCTCCACCAGCCGGTCGGACGCATCCGGACGCAGCGTCAGGTCGCGCTCGCGAAGATCCGCGGCCAGCGTCTCCGGGCTCAGCGCGTCCGGCCGGAACCGGATCATCAGCGTGCGCGCCGCAGGCACCACGGATTCGATGCCGGGCAGCGGCCGGCTCTCCAGGGAGGCGAACAGGGCCAGGGTCTCGTCGAGATCGGCGAGTTCCACCAGGAGGCGCGTCAGGCTGACGGGCAGGAAGCGCATGCGGCGTCTCGGGCGTTCAGGCCGGCACCCCAGCGGGGACGAGGAAGGAGCGCAGGGCGACACCGTTGGCCTCGAGGGCCTCGCGCAAGGCCGTCGCCATCGCCACCGCGCCCGGACTGTCGCCGTGAACGCAGATCGACTGCGCGTCGAGGCGGATCGTGGAGCCGTCGATGGCCTCCAGGGTTCCGTCGCGGACGAGCTGCAACACGCGTTGCACGATGCGTTGCACGTCATGCATCACCGCACCGGCCTCGCGGCGGGAGACCAGCCCCCCCGTCGGCGTGTAGGCGCGGTCGGCGAAGGCCTCGGCCACCACGGCGAGCCCCTCCGACCGGGCGAGCGCGATCAGGGGCGAGCCCGCCAGCGCCATCAGGACGAGGCCCGGATCCACCGCCCGGATGCCGGCGATGACGTCGCGGCCCTGGCGGGGATCGGTGGCGATCCGGTTGTAGAGGGCGCCGTGCGGCTTGACGTAGCCGACCCGCGTGCCGGCCGCGCGGGCCAGCCCCTGGAGCGCGCCGATCTGGTAGATCACGTCGGCGACGAGCTCGGCGCTGCCGACATCCATGTCGCGCCGCCCGAACCCGACGCGATCCGGATAGGCGATGTGGGCGCCCACCGCGACGCCCCGCGCGGCCGCCGCCCTCAGCGTCCGCAGGATCCCGGCCGGGTCGCCGGCATGGAAGCCGCAGGCGACGTTGGCGGAGGTGACGAGGGCGAGCATCGCGGCGTCATCGCCCATCGTCCAGGCGCCGTAGCCCTCACCGAGGTCGCTGTTGAGGTCGATGACCGCCATGAGGCCTCTCCCGGAAGGCCGTTCCAGATCAGGCGTGACCGGCGCTGAACGAGAGCATCGCCGGATCGATGCCGTTGCTGCGCAGGGTGCGCTCGTACTTGGTCTCCAGGGCAGGGTGGAAGATCAGGGCCGGGTCGGCCGGGCAGGTGAGCCAGCCATTGGCCAGGATCTCGCTCTCGAGCTGCCCCGCCTGCCACCCGGCATAGCCCAGAGCCAGCACGGCGCTGGCCGGCCCGTCCCCGGCGGCGATGGCCCGCAGGATCTCCACCGTGGCGGTGAGGCAGATGCCGTCGTCGATGATCAGCGTCGATTGGTCGATGTGGAAATCGTCGGTGTGCAGCACGAAGCCGCGCTTGGCATCCACGGGTCCGCCCATCAGCACCGGCATGTGACCGACCCGCTCGCGCAGGCGGATCGCGTCCTTTTCGTCGGCAATGTCGAGCTGGATCAGCAGGTCCGGCATGTCGATGTCGGTCACCGCCTTGTTGAGGATGATCCCCATCGCGCCCTCCGCCGAATGGGCGCAGAGATAGATCACCGAGCGGGCGAAGCGCGTATCGGTGAGCCCCGGCATCGCCACCAGGAACTGCCCGTCGAGATAGGGTGAGGTCGTCAGGCCGGGCGCGGATGCTTGCATGCCGCCATGCTACGCGCGCCGCCGGTGTTGTCCAGCATCGCGAGCCGGCGTCGCACCCCGGATGTGCATGGCGGGGCGCCACGCCTCGACAGGGTCTTGCCCGCGGGCTAGAGCCTCTCCCCTGTGGGCGGCACCCGAGCCGGCCCGGACAGACGGTCCGCAGCGGGCATTCCCCGTCGCCGCGCGGCCCCGGATCGAGGACATCACGGATGACCATTCAGGTTGGCGACCACCTCCCCCAGGTGACCTTCCGTGTGAGCGGCAAGGACGGCCCCGAGGCCAAGACCACCGACGACGTCTTCAAGGGGCGTCGTGTCGTTCTGGTGGGCGTGCCCGGCGCCTTCACCCCGAGCTGCCACCGCAACCACCTGCCCGGTTTCGTCGAGAAGCAGGCCGACATCACGGCACGCGGCATCGATGCCATCGCCATCACCGCCGTCAACGACGTGTTCGTGCTCGAGGCCTGGCAGAAGGCCAGCGGAGCCGAGAGCCTCGAGTTCCTCGCCGACGGCAATGCCGAATTCGCCAAGGCGATCGGTCTCGACATGGACGGGGCCGGCTTTGGCCTCGGCCCACGCTCGAAGCGCTATTCCATGCTGGTCGAGGACGGCGTGGTGCGTGTGCTGAACGTCGAGGAATCGTCGGCCAAGACCGAGATCTCCGGGGCCGATGCACTGCTCAAGGTGATCTGAGCCGCTTTCGAACGCATCGAGACGCTGCGAGCCCGGGGGAAGCCCCGGGCTTTTTCATGACCCCCTACGACCTCCGATTGATTCCTAATGGAATGCCGGAGTTCGGCTTCGCTCAGGGGCTGCGCGGGTTTGCCTGATCCAGCCACAGCGTGAAGTGAGCATTGAGCGCATCAGTCTCCAACACAGTTCAGCCAAAACCGGTCATTGGACAATACAGCTTTCAACCCTGCAATTTTGGGCGGACATTGTCGTTTCGGGAATCATCCTGAATTTCGACAGGGAGGCCACCATGCCATTTCGTTCCGAGTCGCGCGTACTTCTTCTCGCCGCCGGCCTCGCGATCGCGGCGCCGGCCCGCGCCGAGGATGCGACGGTCACGGCCCAGAAGGCGGCGGACCTTTGGGACCGCAGCTTCAACGCCGGTGACATGGACACTCTGGTGATGCTCTACGGCCCCGATGCCGAGGTCGTCACCAAGGGCGCCCCGCTCTCCGATGGCGCCAGCATCCGGACCTACTTCACCAACCTGAAGGCGAAGGGGTTCGCCGACCACAAGGTCGCGGTCCAGTCGGCCAAGGCCAAGGGCACCCTCGTGATCGCCAGAGGCCGGTGGGAGGCAAGCGGGCCGGGGGATGGGGACGCCCGGAAAGTCTTCAGCGGCAACTGGGTCAACGTCTTGGAGCGCCAGGGCGATTCCTGGCGGACGGTGCTGCACACCTGGAACTGATGCGCCCGCCCGTCAGCCGCTCCAGCCATAATCCGCCGCGCGCTTCGCGCCGCGATGGAAGGTGAGCCGGCGGTCGTATTCGAGCGGGTCCTTGGGCTGCACCAGGGCGCCCGGCGGTACGTTGAGCCAATCGACGAGGCGGGTCAGCAGGAAGCGTAAGGCCGCGCCCCGGCACAGGACCGGCAGCGCCGCGATCTCGTCCTCCGTCAGGGGCCGCACCGCCTCGTAGCCGCTGATCAGCGCCGCGCCCCGATCGCGATGGAAGGTGCCGTCGGCCTCGAAGCACCAGGCGTTGAGGCAGATCGCCAGATCGTAGGCGAAGGAATCCGTGCAGGCGAAATAGAAGTCGATCAGGCCCGACAGGTCGTCACCGATGAAGAACACGTTGTCGGTGAAGAGGTCGGCATGGATCACCCCCGCCGGCAGCCCGCGCGGCCAGTTCGGCTGGAGTACGGCGAGGTCCGCGCGCACCCGCCCGGCCAGGCCCGGCGACACGCCGTCGGCTTGAGCCTCGGCGATCCGGAACAAAGGCTCCCAGGATGCCACCGACAGGTTGTTGTCGCGGCGCATTCCGAAATCGGCGCCGGCCTCGTGCAAGCCCGCCAGGGCACGACCGAGGGCGCGGCAATGGTCGGGCTGGGGGCGCTTCACCGAGACGCCGTCGAGGAAGCTGACGATCACCGCCGGGCGGCCGCAGAGTTCCCCCAGCGCCACGCCGTCCCGGTTGCGGATCGGCTGCGGGCAGGCGAGGCCGCGCGCGGCCAGATGCTCCATCAGATTGAGGAAGAACGGCAGATCCTCCGCCCGCACCCGCTTCTCGTAAAGGGTGAGGATGTAGGAGCCGCTGGTGGTGTGCAGGTAGAAGTTGGTGTTCTCGACCCCTTCGGCGATGCCCTTGTAGGAAAGCAACGTGCCGATCCCGTACCCTGCGAGGAAGGTGGTCAATGCCTCGTCGGAGACCTCGGTATAAACGGCCACGGGCTTCGCTTGATCTGGAGGGTCGAAATGCACAGGGGCGCCGAAGGCGCCCCTGATCGCGGCTCGGACGGGCGGGAGCGCCCTATTCGGCGGCTTCGCTGCGCAATTCGCGCGGCAGCGGGAAGGACATGTCTTCCACCACTGTGGAGACCGTATCGACGGTCACGGTGTAGCGGGCGGCGAAGGCATCGATGATCTCCTCGACCAGCACCTCGGGGGCCGAGGCGCCAGCCGTGAGGCCGAGTCGGCGGATGCCCTCGAAGGCCGGCCAGTCGATCTCCTCGGCGCGCAGCACCAGGCGGGTGATCGGGCAGCCGACGCGCTCCGCGACCTCGCGCAGGCGCTGCGAGTTCGACGAGTTCGACGAGCCGACCACGATCACCGCGTCCACCAGCGGCGCCACCTGCTTCACCGCTTCCTGGCGGTTGGTGGTGGCGTAGCAGATGTCGTCCTTGTGCGGGCCGGTGATGGTCGGGAACTTCTCCTTGAGGGCCGCCACGATGTGGCGGGTATCGTCCACCGACAGGGTGGTCTGCGTCACCCAGGCGAGATTGTCGCGGTTCTCGGGCTCGAGGGCGGCGATCTGCTCGAGATCCTCCACCAGAGTGATCGAGCCCTTGGGGAGCTGGCCCATGGTGCCGACCACCTCCGGGTGGCCGGAATGGCCCACCAGCAGGACGTGCCGGCCGCGCTTGTGATGGATCTCGGCCTCGCGGTGCACTTTGGTGACCAGCGGGCAGGTGGCGTCGATGGTGACGAGGCCGCGATTGTCCGCGTTGGCTGGCACGGTCTTGGCGACGCCATGAGCCGAGAAAATCACCGGGGCGGACCCGTCCGGCACCTCGTCGAGCTCGCGCACGAACACGGCGCCCTTTCGCTTCAGGCTTTCCACCACGTACTTGTTGTGGACGATCTCATGGCGGACATAGACCGGAGGTCCGTAGATCGCGAGGGCCCGCTCGACCACGTCGATGGCCCGCACCACGCCGGCGCAGAAGCCGCGTGGGGCGCAGAGCAGGATCTCCAGGGGCGGCTTGGCCGCATCGGAGAGTGCGGGCTGGGTCGTCGAGAGTGCTTCGCTCATGATAACCGGGATGTGGCGAGGCGAGACCGCCCCTGTCAACTGGTCTTAGCGGAAAACTGCCGCGCGCGGCACCCGTCGCCCACGCGAAACGCGAAGGCGTGGTACGATGGACCCGCAGACGAGCCTTAGGCCGCTCGCGCCCGCGCGCACTCGGCCAGGGCCGCCTCGAGCAGCGGGATCATGCGCGGGTCGGTGCATTGGGCCACGTTGAAGCGCAGGAAGCTGTTGCCGAGGGACGAGGGGCTGAAGGCGCCGCCGGGCGCCAGGACGAGCCCCTTCGCGAGGGCGCATCGGGCGATCTCGGCCGAATCCACGCCGTCGGGCAGTCGCATCCAGAGGAAGAATCCCCCGGCCGGCTCCAGCCAGGCCCTCAGCCCGCAGCCCTCCAACCGGCGCAAGGCGGGGGCCATGGCCCTGGCCAGCTTCCCGCGGACCTCTCCGAGATGCCTGCGATAGGTCCCGTCGGTGAGGAGGCCGTGCATCAGGCTCGCCGACAGGTGGCTGTTGCCGAGGCTCATGGCGAGCTTGAGGTCGATGAGCGGCTCGACCCAATCCTCCCGCAGCGCGACGAACCCGCAGCGCAGGGCGGCCGACAGCGTTTTCGAGAAGCTGCCAACCTGGATCACCCGGTCCAGCCCGTCGAAGCCGGCCAGCCGCGGCGATGGCTCGTCCTCGAAATCCCCGAAGATGTCGTCCTCGACGATCAGGGTATCGTGCGCGTCCGCGAGCTTGAGGATGCGGTGCGCGGTCGCCGCCGCCAGGGTCGAGCCCGTGGGGTTCTGCAGCGCGGAATTGATCAGGTAGAAGCGCGGCCGGTGTTCGGCCATCAGGGTGGCGAGGGCGGCGAGATCCGGGCCGCTCGGCGTCAGCGGCACGCCGACGATCCGCGCTCGGTGCGCCCTCAGCAGTGCATGGTAGTTGAAGTAGCACGGGTCATCCACCAGCACCGTGTCGCCCGGCCCGAGGAGGAAGCGACAGAGGAGGTCGACCGCCTGCGTCGCCGAATCGACGAGCACGACCTGATCGGCCTCCGCCTCGACGCCCCTCTCGGCGAGGCGGCGGGCAATCTGCGCGCGCAGAGGCGGGAAGCCGAGGGGCTGGTCGTGCGCGACGAGGCTCGCCTCGGAGCCGCGCGCGAGCTGGCGCAGGCCCCGCCGGATCGCTTCATCGGGCATCCAGCTCGCCGGAAGCCAGCCTGAGCCCGGCATGACGAGGGCCGGTCCTGCCTGCATCGATTGTCGGGTGATCCAGAGCGGATCGACCGCCCGGTCCAGTTCCGGCCCGATGGTCTTGAGGCAGAGCGGCCGGGTCTTGCCGGCCACGTAGAAGCCCGAGCCCCGCCGCGCGACGATGGCCCCTTCCGCGCCGAGGCGGTCATAGGCCTCCACCACCGTGGATTTCGACACGCCCATCGCCTCCGCGAAAGCCCGCACCGAGGGGAGCTTGGCCCCCGGCGCGAGCTGTCGGCTCGCGATCCGCCCGGTGATGGCCTGCGTCACGGTCTCGACCAGGGTGGGGGTGGACGCGGCGGAAGCCTTCATCTGTACAGTCCTCTCAGCCGGACAATTCGGCCGAACCGTACTGCACTGTCCCTGTCTTCACCAGCCTGCGCCGCCCATTCTCGTCCCATCGGCGCTGACGCCCGAGACGGAGAACGAGGACACGACGATGACCGGTTTGAGCACCCGACTGTCGAGCCCGGGCACGACGCGCCCGCACCCGGCCGGCCGCCTGTTCCGCAGCCTCGCGGCGTTCGCGCGCCACCTCGCCGCGCGTGCCGCCGAGGGGCTTTCCCGGCGGGCGATCAATGAGCGTGTCCTGTACCAGCTCGGGGGCATGTCGGACCGGGAGCTGCGCGATATCGGCCTTGTCCGGCAAGACGTGGTGGATGCGGCCGCGTTCGCGCAGGAGCAGGATTCGACCCTGCTTCTGGTGGCGCGCCGGAACGAGCGGCGTGGGGCGGGCCGGTCCTGATTCGCGGAGACGTGTCGATTCGCACGGGTGGATGGGATTAGGAGCGACCGTGCCGAAAGCCGCGTGGCGGTCGGCGGAGGGGTAGGGTAAAGAAGGGACGAATCCCCGACCTCCGTGATCGTCCCATCTGGGCTCGGTCTTTCAAGCCTGGATCCCTCCAGCCTCGGATTTCAGCCCCGGATCTTCATGGCGAGCGCCGCAACCCACGTCAGCTTCCTGCCGCCGGTTCTCACCTTCCTGTCGGCGGCGGTGATCGGCGTGCCGATCTTCCGGCTCATCGGCCAGAGCGCGGTGCTGGGTTATCTGGTGGCCGGCGTGGTGATCGGGCCGTTCGGCCTCTCCCTGATCGCCGAGCCCGAGACCGCGACCAGCGTCGCGGAACTCGGCGTCGTGCTGCTGCTCTTCATCGTCGGGCTCGAACTCCAGATCTCCCGCCTCGTCTCGATGCGGCGGGACATTTTCGGCCTCGGCACCGCGCAGCTCCTGGTCTGCTCGGCGGTGCTGGCCGGGGTCGGCGCGCTGGCGGGCCTCACCCTCTCGGCCAGCCTCGTCATCGGCATCGCACTCGCCCTGTCGGCCACCGCCGTGGCCCTGCAGCTCCTAGAGGAGCGCGGCGATCTCGGGACGCCCTATGGCGGGCGGGCCTTCGCGGTGCTGCTGTTCCAGGACATCTCGGTGGTGGCGATCCTGGCGCTGCTGCCGCTGCTGGCCTCGGCCGGCGCCACGCCGAAGGA
>JAKONB010000461.1 GCA_022702195.1 Beijerinckiaceae bacterium
CACCCCGATATTGGCCCGCACCGGCAGGGTCACCCCATCGAGCACGAAGGTGGTCTGCCCGGAGGCCGGCGCCCGGCAGGGCGTGGACGGCGCCAGGATCACGTCGACCTCGCCGAACAGGTCGAGCACCGCCGCCCGGTACCAGCGCCGGAACCGCTGCGCCCGCTCGACGAAGGGGGCCGGAATCATCGCGCCGGCGATGAGGCGGTCGCGCACCGCCGGGTCGAAATCGCCCGCGCGCGTGCGCAGCCGGTCGAGGTGGAGGGCCGCCCCCTCGGCGGCGGTGATGAGGTAGGCGGCGGCCCGCGCCCGCGCCGCTTCTGGGATCTCCACCCGCGCCGTCGAACCGAGGGCGCGGGCGACGGTCTCCACCGCCAGGAACGCCTCGGGATCGCCCCCCCGCAAGAAATAGCCGCCAGCGACGCCGATCCGCAGATCGGCGATGCCCGCCGCGAGGCTGGGCAGGACCGGCTCGGGCGCGCGTTTCGTCGCCACGGGATCGTCCGCGTCGGGTCCCTGCATCGCGTCGTAGGCCAGCGCGAGGTCGGTGACGCTGCGGGCCATGGGTCCGAGATGGTCGAGACTGCTCACGAAGGGGAAGCTCCCCGCCCGGGTCAGCCGGCCATAGGTCGGCTTCAGGCCGAAGCAGCCGCAGAAGGCGGACGGCACCCGGATCGAGCCGTTGGTGTCGGAGCCGAGCGCGATCGGCACGAGACCGGCCGCCACCGCGCCGCCGGAGCCCCCCGACGAGCCCCCGGACATGCGGCTCAGATCGTGCGGGTTGCGGGTGTGGCCGTCATGGACGTTCTCGCCGGTGAAGTCGTAGGCGTACTCGCCCATGTTGAGGCCGCCGACCAGGACCGCGCCGGCCGCCTCCAGCCGGCGGATCACGGCGCCGTCGCGGGGGGCGGGATCGCGGTCCCGGTTGATCTTGGCGCCCGCCCGCGTCGGCAGTCCCGCGATGTCGAACAGGTTCTTGACCGCGAACGGGACGCCGGCCAGCGGCCCGAGCGCGTCGCCCCGCGCGCGGGCCGCGTCGAGCGCCCCGGCGCGGGCGCGTGCCCGCTCGGCCAGGACCTCCGTGAAGGCGTTCACGCGGGGGTCGACCTCGGTGATCCGCTGCAGCGTTCCGGCCACGATCGCGGCGGCGCTCGTCGTCCCGTCCCGGAAGGCGGCGGCCAGCGCCGCCGCGTTCTGCGTGCCTGGCTCCGTCATGGTCCTCAGGCCTCGTAGACCGGAGCCGGCTCGGCCTCGTCCGGCAGGGGAAAGTCACCGACGAGGGCGGCGGCGGCCCGCAGGACGGTGAGATTGCTCGCGATGGTCGGGGTCCAGGCCGGATCGAGGGGCAGGGCGAGCATCGCGGCCGCGGCGGCGATGGTGGCGTCGTTGATCTCTGACATGGGTTCTCCTCGAAGACGGGGGGCTCCGCGCGGGGCTGGCGCCCGATTCCACCGGACCCGGAGACGCAAGCGCCGGGCCGGGCGTCCTCGCGAAGCCGAATCCCGAACGGATCCGAGGGCGACTGATCCCGCTCCGCCGAAGGCGAGGGCGATCCGGTGCCGCCGGAGCGGGCCATGCCCCCCGCTTCAGCGGCGCTGGCGCTCCCGCCGCAGCGGCCGCGCGGCCGCGCGTGCGCCTCCGACCGGTCGGCGCGCGGGCTCGCGGGCGTCGACCGACCGGTCCTGGGACGGGCTCGCGTCCAAGGACTCGAAGGCGTCCTCGACGATGCTCATGTGGATGAGCATCGCGGCGTTGGCCGCCGCCGCGTCCCGCGCCAGCACCGCCCGAACCACGGCGGCGTGCTCGGCATGCGACCGGTGCAGGCGTCCGGGCGCCCGGAACTGCGCCCGCCGGAACGGCGTCAGCCGCCGCCGCAGGGACAGGGCGATCTCTTCCACCACGCTGTTATGGCCACCGGCATAGAGCAGGGCGTGGAAGGCCTGATTCGCGTGTGTGTAGCCGTCCCGGTCTCCCGCCTCGGCGAGGCGCCCCATGGTGTCGTGCAGGTTCTGCAGACCGGCCCGCTCGGCCGGGGTCATGCTCAAGGTCGCCAGGCGCGCGCAGGTCGCCTCCACCTCGCCCATGGCGACGAAGAGCATGTCGCGCTCGTCCGGCGTGATCGTCCGCACCGTCGCTCCGGTGCGCGGGCGCAGGTCGATCAGCCCGGTGCCGCTGAGCAGGCGCAGGGCATCGCGCACCGGCGTGCGCGACACGCCGAAGCGCTGAGCCAGGACCTGCTCGTCGAGATGGAGCCCCGGCGCGAGGGCACCGGCGAGGATGGCACTGGCGATCTCGTCCGCCAAACGTTCGGCGCGGGTTTGGGATGCGGGCACCGTCACCTCGATCCGGAAGATCACCCGGACCGGGGACGGTCCGAAGCTTGGCCTTACGGTAGAGCCGAGTTTGCGGGGCGCCGCAACGCGTCCGGGCCAGGATCGGAGGGCAGTGCCCCTTCGCTCCGTCCTCCTGCCCGCCGCGCGAGCCGGGATGACGTTTTCGCGATCGCGCTGCGATCGGCCGCCCCTCAAAGGCAGGGCGATGATATCGGGGCAGCGGACCCGTCCGGACAGGTGAGGGCGCTCCGCCATCCCGGAGCCGTGCGACAGTGTCCGGTCGCCGACCGGAGCCTCGGCCCGAACAACCGAGCCGGCGGCGGCCATCACGCCTCGTCGGAGGCCTTCGCGACCGCCAATTTCGCCACGGCCAACTTCGCCACGGCCATGCGCCGCAACCGGCCCCTGCGCTTCTCGTACTCGAAGATCGAGGGGATCTCCCGCTCGGATCCCGGCTCCGCCCGGGGGGCGGGCGGGGGCGCCGGGGCAAAGGGGGCCGGGAGCGCGAGGATCGGCCCCGGTAGCAGGGGAGCGGTGGGTGAATCACCGGGCATCAGGCGCGCCAGGGCGAGGCGGATCACCGTGTGATCCCGCTTCATCAGGGCCGCCGTGGCGGGATCGGTCTCGATCCGAACGCTCGCCCCGTCGGCGAAACGCAGCTGCAGCACGCTCATGGCGTGGAGATCGCCGCCGAGGGCGCCGAGACCGAGACCGACCATCGTGGCGGCCAGATCGAGCGGCCGGGGCAGGGGACCGGCCGCCTTCAGAGCGGAGCGCAAGCCGCCGGCGATGCCGATGCGCCGGCGCGGGGGCGCTTCCGGCTCCCCCGCCGACAGATCCACCACCGTCTCCAGCCCGCGCAGGTCGCCGTTCGGCAGGCGGAGCAGGGCATCCGCATAGGTGCCGCTTCCCGCCTCCCACGCCCCTGCAACGATCCGGATCTCAGTCATCATCGATTCCCGGCGGCCAGCCTTCGCCATCGCGACGGAACCTAACGCCGCATGTGTCCGAAACAGGGCCGAGCGCCGGAAAGGCCGATCGGGCCGCCCTGAAAAAGCCCGCCGAACCCTTGACACGTCGCGCCAACAACTTCCTACAACGGCGTTGCAACATTCTGAGAGGACCACCGCATATGCAGGTGATCGAAACCGAGATTCCCGCAGTCAAACGCGTGGTCCCGAAGCGATTCGGAGACGATCGGGGCTGGTTCTCCGAGACGTATCGGGTCGATGTCCTGGCGGCGGCGGGAATCGCCGATCACCTGGTGCAGGACAATCAATCTTTTTCTGCCGAGACCGGCACCGTGCGCGGGTTGCATTTTCAAATTTCTCCCGCTGCGCAGGCCAAGCTCGTGCGCGCACTGGCCGGCGCGATCCTCGACGTGGCGGTGGATCTGCGCCGCGCCTCCCCGACCTATGGCCGCCACGTGGCCGTGCGCCTCGATGCGGCGGGTGGCGAGCAGCTCTATGTGCCGGCCGGCTTCGCCCACGGATTCTGCACCCTGGAGCCCAACACGATGGTGGCCTACAAGGTCTCGGCGTATTACAGCCGCGAGCACGATCGCAACCTGCTCTGGAACGACCCTGACCTCGCCATCGCTTGGCCCGTCGCTGCGGGCGAAGCCGTGCTCTCGGACAAGGATCGGATCGCCCCGCGCCTGGGCGACCTCGGCCCCGTCTTCTAGGGTTGCCGACGCGCACCTTTCGCACTCGCGTGCACGGCCCGGCCCTCCAAACATGGACGGCAGCCGGTCATTTTTCTGACGATCGATAGAGAGAACGGACATGCGCATTCTGGTGACCGGCGGCTGCGGCTTCATCGGCTCGGCCCTCGTTCTGCATCTGGTCCAGAATCTCGGGCACGAGGTCGCGACCCTGGATGCGCTGACCTACGCCGCCAACCCGATCTCGCTGCAGCCCCTGGCGGACGACCCGCGCCACCGGCTCGTCGAGGCCGACATCTGCGATCCGCAGCCGGTGCACGCACTCTATGCCGACTTCCGGCCCGATGCGGTCATGCATCTGGCCGCCGAGAGCCATGTCGACCGTTCGATCACCGATCCGGGCGCGTTCATCCGCACCAACGTGGTCGGTACCCAGGTGATGCTCGACGGTGCCCGAACCTATTGGGAAGGCTTGACCGGCACGGCCAGGGCCGCCTTCCGCTTCCTCCACGTCTCCACCGACGAGGTTTACGGCTCGCTGCCGCCGGATGCCTTCTTCACCGAGGAGAGCCGCTACGACCCGCGCTCGCCCTATTCCGCCTCGAAGGCCGCCTCCGATCACCTGGCGCGGGCCTGGCACGAGACCTACGGTCTGCCGGTGCTGGTGACGAACTGCTCGAACAATTACGGGCCGCGTCACTTTCCCGAGAAGCTGATCCCGCTGATGATCCTCAACGCGCTGGAGGGCAAGCCGCTGCCGGTCTACGGCGACGGCCTGAACGAGCGCGACTGGATCCACGTGGAGGACCATGCCCGTGGCCTCGTGGCGGTGCTGGAAAAGGGGCGCCTGGGCGAGACCTACCTGCTCGGCGGCCGCTCGGTGCGCAACAACCTCGCGGTGGTCAAGGGCCTCTGCGCCGCCTTCGACCGGCTCCGCCCCGACCACGCTCCCCATGACCGGCTGATCACCTACGTGGCCGACCGGCCAGGGCATGACCGGCGCTATGCCATCGATCCCTCCAAGGCCGAGGCGGAGGTCGGCTGGGTGCCGACCAAGGATTTCGAGACGGCCCTGGAGGAGACCGTGCGCTGGTACCTCGACAACGAAGCCTGGTGGCGTCCGATCCGCGAGGGCCGCTACACCGGCGAACGCCTCGGCCTCGGCACCACCAAGGGGGGCTGAGCGCATGGACATCCTGATCCTCGGGGGCGCCGGACAGGTCGGCACCGAATTGCAACGCCCCGGCCTCTGGGACGCGGGTACGACCGTGCATGCTCCCGCGCGCGAGGCCCTCGACATCACCGATGCGGTCGCCGTCGCGCGGGTCCTCACCGAGCGGCCCTACGATGCGGTGATCAACACAGCGGCTTACACGGCGGTGGACAAGGCCGAGACGGAGGTGGCCGCTTCCTGGGCACTCAACGCCCTGGGGCCGGCGATCCTGGCGGCCGAGACCGCCCGGCGGC
>JAKONB010000547.1 GCA_022702195.1 Beijerinckiaceae bacterium
TTCCACAAGCCGGAGGCGGCCGCGCTCCTGACGCGCGAATTGTCGGCGCCACGCTACCAGCCCCGCACCATCGCGCTCGGCACCGCCACCGACCCCTACCAGCCGATCGAGCGCACCTACCGGATCACCCGGGAAATTTTGGAGGTGCTGGCGCGCTTCCGCCACCCGGTGGGGGTCGTGACCAAGTCGAACCTCGTCAACCGCGATGCCGACATCCTGTCCGGTCTGGCGGCGCAGGGCCTCGTCAAGGTCGCGGTCTCGGTCACCACCCTCGATCCCGAGCTCGCCCGGCGCATGGAGCCGCGCGCGCCGCATCCCGAGAAGCGCCTGGAGGCAATCCGCACCCTGAGCGCGGCGGGGATTCCCGTGATGGTGATCGTCGCCCCCATCATCCCGTCCCTGAACGACCACGAGATCGAGGCGATCCTGGCGCGGGCGCGGGCGGCCGGCGCTACGGAAGCCAACCACGTGCTGCTGCGGCTTCCGCTCGAACTCGACGATCTCGTCAACGACTGGTTCGCCGAGCATTATCCGGGACGGCAACGCCACGCGATGGCGCTGGTGCAGGAAGCCCGCGGCGGCAAGGCCTACGACGCGGCCTTCGGCACGCGGATGACCGGGACCGGCGCCTATGCGGACCTCATCGCACAACGCATGCGCCTCGCCCGGCGGCGGCTCGGCTTCCCGGAAGAGCGGCTGAAGCTGCGCACCGACCTGTTTCGGAACGATGCGGGGCAGGGCGCACAGCTCGCGCTGTTCTGAGCCCCGCCGGGTTTGATGGGGTCAGGCCGGGCCGCCATAGGCTCGCGTGAAGCTGACCCGGTGGTGGGCGCAGCGCCCGAGCCGGGCCAGACCCGCGAGGTGGGTGCGGGTGCCGTAGCCGACATTGCTATCCCAGCCATAGGCCGGGTGGCGGCGGGCGAGCGCCCGCATCACCGCGTCCCGTACGGTCTTGGCGACGATGGAGGCGGCGGCGATCTGCGGGACCAGCCGGTCGCCCCCGACGACCGCGCGGCACGGCTGGACGATCCCCGGAATGAGATCGCGGCCATCGACCAGAACCGGCCCGTCGAGGCCGAGCCGCTCCACCGCGCGCGCCATGGCCTGGAGGGTCGCGGCGCGCACGTTGATCCGATCCACCAGCGCCCGCGAGCCCGCCGCGAGGGCGACCCGCGCATGGGCGCGGATGAGCGGCGTCAGGCGCTCGCGCTCCGGGCGTTTGAGCCGCTTGCTGTCGTCGAGGCGGGCGAGCAGGGCGGGCGGGAAGGCGGCGGGATCGAACCACACCGCCGCCACCACCACCGGCCCGCTGAGAGCACCGCGGCCGACCTCGTCGCAGCCGATCACGGCCGGGTAATCCGCGGTGGCGTTGGGGTCGAAGGGCGGCATCGGCGGCGTTCGGGCTCGTGGCGGGGCCGGACCTTGGCAGCTCGGCCGCAGCCCGTCACTCCCGGCGGGCTCCCCCATCCTCAGCCGAGTTCCACCGCCGCCTTCGCCGCTCCGGGGCGCAGCCGCTGCCGCGCCGAGACGGTACCATGGGCCACGGCGATGTTGTCGTAGAATTGCCGGGCGCTCTCCGCCCAGGTGTAGCGCAGGGCCTCCGCGCGGCACCGCTCCCGTGGAATCGAGAGCGCCCCGAGGGCGGCTTCGCGCAGGTCGTGATCGAGGATGCCCGCCCCGGTTCCGGCGATCACGTCGAGGGGGCCGGTCACCGGATAGGCCGCCACCGGCACCCCGCAGGCCAGGGCTTCCAGCAGGACGATGCCGAACGTGTCGGTGAGGCTGGGGAAGACGAACACGTCCGCCGCCGCGTAGGTGGCGGCCAGGGTCGCACCGGTCTGGGTTCCGAGGAAGCGCGCGCTGGAATCGATGCCCGCGAGGCGGGCGCGGTCCGGGCCATCCCCGACCACCACCTTGGTGCCGGGCAGCGACAGGCGCAGGAACGCCTCGACGTTCTTCTCCACCGCCAGCCGCCCGACGAACAGGAAGATCGGCCGCGGCAACCCGGCGAGCGCCTCGGAGACCTGTGGCCGGAACAGCTCGGTATCGACGCCACGGGTCCAGCGCATGAGGTTGGCAAAGCCCCGGGAGGAGAGGTCACGCTCCAGGGACGGCGTGCTCACCATCGTGCCGTTCGAGGCCCCGTGGAAGCGGCGCAGCCAGGCGTAGCTCCAGGCCTCCGGCACCGGTGCGCGCGCGGCCAGATATTCCGGAAACCGGGTATGGTAGCTGGTGGTGAAGGGCCGGCGATGCGCGAGGCAGTAGCGGCGGGTGGCGTAGCCCACCGTGCCCTCGGTGGCGATGTGAACATGGGTCGGCGCGAGGCCGGCCCAGCGCCGGGCCACCTTGGCCTTCGTGGCGTAGGACAGCCGGATCTCGGGATAGCCCGGCAGCGGCACCGAGGCGAAATCCTGATGCGTCAGCAGGACGGTGTCGAAGCCCAGGGACGGCCCGGCGGCGGCCATGTGCTCCAGGGACCGCACCACGCCGTTGACCTGCGGATGCCAGGCATCGGAAGCGATGAGGAGCCTCACGCGACCGCCCGCGCCCCGTTCGGGGGGGCCTCGATCAGGGTCCGCTCCTGCGCCGCGCGGGTCCGCTTGATGCTGGGGTAATGCAGCACCTCCATCGTGCCGTCGTAATGCTCGACGATGGCGGTGCAGGATTCGACCCAATCGCCGGTGTTGAGATAGGTCAATCCGTCGATCTGCCGGTTGGCGGCATGGTGGATATGGCCGCAGATCACCCCGTCGGCGCCCACCCGCTTGGCATCGGCGGCGAGCAGCTCCTCGAACTTGCCGATGAAGTTGACGGCGTTCTTCACCTTCAGCTTGGCCCAGGCCGAGAGCGACCAATAGGCGAGGCCGAGCCGGCGCCGGACGGTGTTGACGTAGGTGTTCACGAACAGGGCGAAGGTGTAGGCGCCGTCCCCCAGATAGGCGAGCCACTTGGCGTGGCGCACCACCATGTCGAACTGGTCGCCGTGGATGACGAGGTAGCGCTTGCCGTCGGCGGCCACGTGAAGCCGCTGGTCGGCGATCTCGATCCCCCCGAAGGTCATGCCGATATAGTCGCGCAGGAACTCGTCGTGGTTGCCCGGCACGTAGACGAGGTTGGAGCCCTTGCGCACCTTCCGCATGAGCTTCTGGACCACGTCGTTGTGGCTCTGTGGCCAGTACCAGCCCGATTTGAGCTGCCAGCCGTCGACGATGTCGCCCACGAGGTAGATCTCGTCGGCATCATAATCGCGCAGAAATTCCAGCAGCAATTCCGCCTGACAGCCCTTCGTCCCGAGATGCATGTCGGACAGGAAGAGCGTCCGGACACGGATCGTCTTCTCTGTTTCTTCGCCCACGATGATCTCCGAGCGCCCCGTATCTGCCCCGAGCCAAACCGGATTCCCGTATCAGTTTGATGACGCAGCCCGGGCGCGGCCGGCGACCTCCGGCCCGTTCACGGCAGTGCCGCGGGCGTTCCCGGTCCACGAAAAAAATTTTGATTTGGTATCAAGTATTTCGGGTTTTCCTTTCGGGACGAAGGCGGGCATAGTCCCCCTCAAGGTGCCCCACCGGTTCTTCGTGCAATCGCGCGTGGCCGGAGCCCATCGAGGTGAATCAAGGGCACCGTTCACGGGAAGACACGCTGAGACGGCCCGGCGGCCAGCGCTCAGGCGCGCGGCCCGGCCTATGGAGAGAGGCTCTTGGAATTCGCGCGGGTTCGGGCGGTTGGGCTTTCGGGGCAGCGCCTCGTCGCCGGAAAGCACCGGCCCGGCGATCGTCGGATTCCTGACAGCGCGCGGGGGCATCCCGCCATCCGAACAGACCCTGATCGCGCGGGCGCCGATTCGGCGGGGAGACCCACCGTCCTGCGCCGTGCGCTCATCACCATCGACGTCAAGGCGTTGCACGAGAGCGTGCGCGCGTAACGGAACAACGGAGAAGAAAAATGGCGGCAACGCGACGGCCCGGCCGGAACCACCTGTTCGTTCCCGGTCCGACCAACATCCCCGATCGCGTCCTGCGCGCGATGGTGGTGCAGTCCGAGGATCACCGTTCGGTCGACTTTCCCGCGCTGACCAAGCCCCTGTTCGAGGACACCAAGGCGGTGTTCGGCTCGACCAAGGGCACGATCTTCCTGTTCCCGTCCTCGGGCACCGGCATCTGGGAATCCGCCCTCTCCAACACCCTCGCCCGCGGCGACAAGGTGCTGACGGCGCGCTTCGGCCAGTTCAGCCTTCTGTGGGTCGACATGGCCGAGCGCCTCGGCCTCGACGTCATCGTCCAGGACGAGGAATGGGGCACCGGCGCCAATCCGGAGCGCATCGGCGAGGCCCTGCGCGCCGACAAGAACCACGAGATCAAGGCCGTGATGGTCGTCCATAACGAGACCGCCACCGGCGTGACCTCGGATATCGGCGCCGTGCGCAAGGCCATCGACGCCGCCGGCCACCCGGCCCTGCTGTTCGTCGACGGGGTGTCGTCGGTGGGCTCGCTGCCCTACAAGATGGACGAGTGGGGCGTCGATTGCGCCATCGCCGGTTCGCAGAAGGGCCTGATGCTCCCCGCCGGCCTCGGCGTGATCTGCGTCAGCGAGAAGGCCCTCAAGGCCGCCGAGGCTTCGGCCGGCAAGAACGACCGCCTCGCCCACGTCTATTTCGACTGGGCGGACCACCAGAAGCAGAACCCCGCGGGCTACTTCCCCTACACCCCGTCGCTGCCGCTGCTCTACGGCCTGCGCGAGGCTCTGGCCTGCCTCAACGAAGAGGGTCTGGAGAACGTCTACCATCGCCATCACGTCCTCGGCGAGGCGACCCGCCAGGCCGTGGCGGCCTGGGGCCTGAAGACCTGCGCCAAGGAGCCCAAGTGGAACTCCGACACCGTGACCACCATCGTGGTCCCGGAGGGAATCGACGGCGCGGCGATCATCAAGCACGCCTATGTCCGCTACAACCTCGCGCTCGGCGCTGGCCTGAACAAGCTCGCCGGCAAGGTGTTCCGCATCGGCCATGTCGGCGACATGAACGAACTGTCGCTGCTCGGCGCCATCGCGGGTGCCGAGATGGCGATGCTCGACCACGGCGTGAAGGTGCAGCCCGGCTCCGGCGTCGCCGCCGCGTCGAGCTACCTGCGCGAGAACCCGCTCTCCAAGGCCTGATAACTCACGTCCCACTGACTTGAGGCACATCTCCGGGGCCGCGCGGCCCCGGAGATCCAGCGACACCACCCGACATCATCGATCCGGCCCAGTCGGCCAGAGGGTTCCATGACGAAGAAGATCGTGTTCCTCGACCGCGAGTCGCTCGACGCCAAGGTGCGCGAGTTCAGCTTCCCGCACGAATACGTGGAATACGAGTCGACCTGGACGCCCGAGGAGATCGTCGCGCGCCTGAAGGGCGCCGAGATCGCCCTCATCAACAAGGTGCCGATGCGGGCCGACACCCTGAAGCAATTGCCCGATCTGAAGCTGATCGCGGTGGCCGCCACCGGCACCGACGTGGTCGACAAGGAGGCCGCCAAGGCCCAGGGCATCACGGTGGTCAATATCCGCAACTACGCGTTCAACACCGTGCCCGAGCACGTGATCGGCCTGATCTTCGCCCTGCGCCGCGCCATCGTGCCCTATGCCAATTCGGTGCGGCGGGGCGACTGGGCGAAATCGACCCAGTTCTGCTACTTCGACTATCCGATCTACGACATCGCCGGCTCGACCCTGGGCATCGTCGGATACGGTGCGCTGGGCAAGTCCATCGCCAAGCGGGCGGAAGCCCTCGGCATGACGGTCATCGCCTACGACGTGTTCCCGCAGGAGGGCCTCGTCGATTTCGAGACCATCCTCACCCAATCGGACATCATCACCCTGCACGCGCCGCTGACGCCCGAGACCCGCAACATGATCGGGCAGGAGCAGCTGGCGAAAATGAAGCCCAACGCCATCCTCATCAACACCGCCCGCGGCGGCCTGGTCGACGAGGAGGCCCTGGCCGAGGCACTCAAGAACGGCACCATCGGGGGCGCCGGCTGCGACGTCGTGATGACCGAGCCGCCCAAGAACGGCAACGTGCTGTGCGAGCTCGATCTGCCGAACCTCATCGTGACGCCGCACGTGGCTTGGGCGAGCAAGGAGGCGATGCAGATCCTCGCCGATCAGCTCGTGGATAACGTCGAGGCCTTCGTGGCGGGCAAGCCGCAGAACGTGGTCTAAACCCAGGCTTCGGATCGTCCGCCGCATCGACCACCGTCATTCCGGGGCCGGGAAGCGGAGCCCGGAATCCCGATACGCAGGGTGTGATCCAGCGGCTCCGTCGGCGGCCCTGAATTCCGGGCTCGCCTCCGGTACCCCGGAATGACGGCGAGACGATTCAACGCCAGTGAAGAAACGCCAGCCGCGCCAGGCGCGGGACCGATAGGGATCAAGACAATGAAAAAACTGCTGTTCCAATTCGACACCGATGCCGTTCCGAGCGTCTTCGACGTGGTGGTCGGCTACGATGGCGGCGCGGACCACATCACCGGCTACGGCAACGTCACGCCGGAGAATGTCGGCGCGCTGGTCGACGGCACGATCTACACACGCGGCGGCTCCGAGAAGAAGTCCACGGCGATCTTCGTCGGTGGCGGCAGCATGGCGGCCGGCGAGGCGGTGTTCGAGGCGGTGAAGAAGCGCTTCTTCGGCCCGTTCCGCGTCTCGATCATGCTGGATTCCAACGGTTCGAACACCACGGCCGCCGCCGGCGTCGCCCTGGTCCAGAAGGCGGCCGGTTCGCTCGCCGGCAAGAAGGCCGTGGTGCTGGCCGGCACCGGCCCGGTGGGCATGCGCTCGGCGGCCCTGCTGGCCCAGGAAGGCGCCGAGGTCATCCTCTGCGGCCGCTCCCTCGACAAGGCCCAGGCGGCCGCCGACCAGATCAACACCCGGTTCAAGGTGTCGATCAAGGCCGCCGAGACCCCTGACGCCGCCTCGCGGTCCCAGATCGTCAAGGGCCAGAACATCGTGTTCTCGGCCGGCGCCATCGGCCTCGAACTCCTGTCCGAGGATGCGTGGAAGGACGAGGCGAGCATCGAGTTCGTCGCGGATTACAACGCCCAGCCGCCGCTCGGCTTCGGCGGCATCGACGCGATGGACAAGGGCAAGGAACGCCACGGCAAGCGGGTGTTCGGCGCGCTCGGCATCGGCGGCCTGAAGCTGAAGCTCCACCGCGCCTGCGTCGGCCAGCTCTTCGACAACACCGAGCAGGTGCTGGACGCCGAGCAGATCTACGCCCTCGCCAAGAAGATGGCCTGAGCCATGACCGCCAAGCCATCCGCGGCCGACGAGACCATCGGCACCTTCCTCGACGGGCTGGCGAGCTCGGCGCCCACCCCCGGCGGGGGCGGCGCCGCCGCGATCCACGGCGCCATGGGCGCCGCGCTCCTGAGCATGGTGTGCAACCTCACCATCGGCAAGAAGAAGTACGTCGAGGTCGAGGGTGAGCTGAAGGAGATCCTGGGCCAATCCGAGGCGCTCCGGGCCGAACTCACCGGCATGATCGCCGACGACGTGGCGGCGTTCGACGCCGTCATGGCCGCCTACGGACTGCCGAAGGGCACCGATGCCGAGAAGGAAGCCCGCGCGGCGCGGATTCAGGAGGCGCTCAAGGTCGCCACCGACGTGCCGCTCGCCTGCTGCCGCGCGTGCCGCAAGGTCATCGACCTCGCTCAGCCGGTGGCCGACAAGGGCAACCTGAACGTGATCTCGGATGCCGGCGTCGCCGTTCTCTCGGCCCATGCGGGCCTGCGCAGCGCGGCCCTCAACGTTTACGTCAACGCCAAGGGCCTCGACGACCGCGCCTTCGCCGAATCCCGCCTCACGGAGCTCGAAGGGCTGCTCGGTACCGCCGGGCCGCTCAACGAGAGCATCTACGAGGTCGTGAAGGCCAAGGTGAACTGAACATTTTTGTGCGGCGCACATGGTGCGCCGCATGACCGCCAAGACTTGTGGGCGACAAAGCCACGTCAAGCGTAACCGAAGCCGCCACGATACCAAGTGAAGCGTCGCGAACGATCGTCTTCAAAAGCATTCCGACTGCCCTCAAGGCAGACTCAACGAGAATGTAAAAAAATATAAGCGCCAAAGCCCTTTTCGCGAAGTGAAATTTACGAGAAGGTCCGGCGCAGGAAACGTCGAGGAGATTCCATATGGACGTTCACGAGTACCAGGCGAAAGAACTGCTCGCCGGCTTCGGCGTGGCGGTTCCCAAGGGCGCGGTGGCTTTCAGCCCCGATCAGGCCGTCTATGCCGCCACCGAACTCGGCGGTTCATTCTGGGCCGTCAAGGCGCAGATCCATGCCGGCGCCCGCGGCAAGGCCGGCGGCATCAAGCTGTGCCGAACCTATAACGAGGTGCGGGACGCTGCCAAGGACCTCCTCGGCAAGCGCCTCGTGACGCTCCAGACCGGCCCCGAGGGCAAGCCGGTCCAGCGCGTCTACGTGGAGACCGCCGATCCGTTCGAGCGCGAACTCTATCTCGGCTACGTCCTCGACCGGAAGGCCGAGCGGGTGCGGGTGATCGCCTCGCAGCGCGGCGGCATGGATATCGAGGAGATCGCCGCCAACGAGCCGGAGGCGCTGATCCAGGTGGTGGTCGAGCCGGCCGTCGGCCTGCAGCAGTTCCAGGCCCGCGAGATCGCGTTCCAGCTCGG
>JAKONB010000553.1 GCA_022702195.1 Beijerinckiaceae bacterium
GGCCCTGCGCCGGCGCGTCGGCATGATCTTCCAGCATTTCAACCTGCTCTCGGCCAAGACGGTGCGGGGGAACGTGGCGCTGCCGCTCACGGTGGCCGGATCGCCGAAGCGCGAGATCGCCGTGCGCGTCGCCGAGGCCCTGCGCCTCGTCGGGCTCGCCGACAAGGCGGAGACCTATCCGTCGCGGCTCTCGGGCGGGCAGAAGCAGCGGGTCGGCATCGCCCGCGCCCTCGTGAGCCGCCCGGAGATCCTGCTCTGCGACGAGGCGACCTCCGCCCTCGACCCGGAGACGACGCTCGCGATTCTGGGACTCCTGCGCGACATCAACCGGCGCCTGGGGATCACCATCGTGCTGATCACCCACGAGATGAGCGTGATCCGCGAGATCTGCAGCGACGTGGTGGTGCTGGAGCAGGGGCGGATCGTCGAGACCGGACCCACTTGGCGGGTGTTCGCCAACCCGGAGCATCCGGCGACCCGCGCGCTCCTCTAACCCATGACCCGGGGCCTGCCGGAGGATCTGGAGGCCCGGCTGCGTCCGAACCCGGTGCCCGGCGGCGCGACCGTGCTGCGGATCACCTGCACCGGAGCGGCGCCCGACCTCATCGCCATCACGGCGGCGGCGGGCGCGCCGGTGCGCCTGCTCCAGGCCGGCATCGATCGCATTCAGGGCCGCGCGGTCGGCCGGATGCTGATCGCTGTCGCGGGTGCCAGTCCCGGCGTCGAAGACCGCCTGCGGGCGCTGGGCGGACGGATCGAGAGGATCGGCCATGTCGCCGCAGATGATTGACCGCCTCTGGCAGGCTGGTCTCGACACGCTTCTCATGGTCGGCGTCTCGGCCGGGATCGCGGTGGCGGCGGGCCTGCCGCTCGCGCTCTTCCTCGTCACATCCGGACCCGGCGGCATTCGTCCGGCGCCGCGTGCCAACCGGGCGGTCGGCACGCTGGTCAACGGCTTTCGCGCCGTCCCCTTCATCGTGCTGCTGGTGGCGCTGATCCCGTTCACCCGCCTGGTGACCGGCACCACCATCGGGGTCTGGGCCGCCATCGTGCCGCTCGCGGTCAGCGCGACCCCGTTCTTCGCCCGGATCGCCGAGGTCTCGCTGCGCGAGGTGGATGCCGGGCTGATCGAGGCGGCCCAGTCCATCGGGTGCCGGCGCCGGCACATCCTCCTGCACGTCCTCCTGCCCGAGGCGCTGCCGGGCATCGTCGCCGGCTTCACCATCACGGTGGTGTCGATGATCGGCGCCTCCGCCATGGCGGGCGCGGTGGGGGCGGGCGGCCTCGGCGATGTCGCCATCCGCTACGGCTACCAGCGCTTCGACACCACGGTGATGATGGCGGTGATCGCGATCCTGATCGCGCTCGTCTGCCTGGTTCAGGTCGCGGGCGACACCGCCGTGCGGCGGCTCAGAGCCCGCTGAAGGAAGGCTGCGCATGACCCAACCAGTCACCGACGATTGCGGCACGGACAGGCTCCCGTCGCCGCCCACCCGCCCGCACCGGATCCGCTCGGATGCCGAGGCGATCGCGGCCGCGCACGCGCTCGCCCGGATCTTCGCCGAGGGGGCGGCGGAGCGCGACCGCGACCGGCGCCTGCCCTGGGCGCAGATCGAGGCCTTCACCGCCAGCGGTCTCGGCGGCATCACGGTGCCGCGCGATCATGGCGGCGCCGAGGTCTCGCACGTGACGCTGGCCGAGGTGTTCGCGATCCTGGCCGCCGCCGACGGCTCGGCGGCGCAGATCCCGCAGAACCAGGTCGGCGTGCTGGCCCTGGTCCGCGCCACTGCGAGCCCGGCCCAGCAGGAGCGGATCTTCTCCGACGTGCTCGCCGGCCACCGCATCGGCAATGCGGGGCCGGCCCGCGACGGCCGGGCGATCACCCGGGTGGGGACGCGCCTGACCCGGGGCGGGGAGGGCGCGCGCCTCACCGGGGAGCGCTTCTACTCCACCGGCGCGCTGTTCGCCCACTGGATCCCCGCCCGCGCCCTCGACCCGGACGGCCGCCCGCTCCTGGTCTGGGTGCGCCGCGACGCCCCCGGCCTGCGGGTGGTGGACGATTGGCAGGGCTTCGGCCAGCGCACCACCGCGAGCGGCACGGTGATCTTCTCGGATACGCCCATCGCCGAGGACCTGACCATCGACCTGACGGGCCTGGCCGAGCGTCCCGCCCTGTTCGGTCCGGTCTCGCAGCTCGTGCAGGCGGCCATCGATGCCGGCATCGCCCGGGGCGCCATGGAGGCCGCCCTGGACTTCGTGCGCACGAAGACCCGCGCCTATCCCTTCACCGTCGAGAGCGCCACCGAGGACCCCTACATCCTCGGCGAGATCGGGCGGCTCGAAGGCGATCTGCACGCGGCGGAGGAGGTGCTCGCCCGCGCCGGCCGGGTCCTCGACCGCGTCGCGGCCGAGCCGGTCACGGCGGAGGGGGCGGCTAAAGGCTCCGTCGCCGTGGCCGAGGCCAAGATCCTCACCACCGAGATCGCCCTGGAGGCCTCCGAGCGGCTCCTCGAACTCGCCGGGAGTTCGGCGACGCGCGCGGGCTATCATCTCGGACGCTTCTGGCGCGACGCGCGGGTGCACACCCTGCACGATCCGGTGCGGTGGAAATATCACCTGCTCGGCAACTACACGCTCAACGGCACCCCGCCCGCCCGGCATCAGTGGAACTGACGCATGCCGCTCCAGCCCCACGAGACCGCCTTCCTGCGGAGCCCGGCGCCGCCGCGCCCGGTGCCGGTGATCCCTGACGACGCGACGGCGCTCGCGGTCGCCCGGAATCTTGCGGAGGATTTTGCGCGGTCGGCCGTGGCGCGCGACCTCGACCGCGACCTGCCCTTCGGCGAGATCGAGCGCTTCACCGCCAGCGGCCTCTGGGCCATCACGGTGCCGAAGGAGTACGGTGGCACCGGCGTCGGCAGCGCCACCGCCGCGCAGGTCATCGCCCTCATCGCGGCGGCGGACGGGTCGCTGGGCCAGATCCCGCAGAACCACTTCTACGCCCTCGAAGTCCTGCGCAACGGCGGCACCGAGGCGCAGAAGCGCGCCCTCTACGGCCGGGTGCTGGCCGGCGAGCGCTTCGGCAACGCGCTCGCCGAGATCGGTCAGCGCGATCATGCCCGCCGCACCCGGCTCGTGCGCGGGTCCGACGGATGGTTCGTCGAGGGGCGCAAATTCTACTGCACCGGCTCCCTCTTCGCCCACCGCATCCCCACCCTGGTCGATGCCGAGGAGGAGGGGCGCAGGGTGGCCCACCTCGTCTTCATTCCCCGGGACGCGCCGGGCGTCACGCTGGTGGACGATTGGGACGGATTCGGCCAGCGTGTCACCGGCTCGGGCTCGGTCCTGTTCGAGGGCGTGCGCGTCGAGCCGGATTGGGTGGTGCCGTTCAGCGCCTCCCTGGACCGGCCCACCGCCATCGGACCCTTCGCCCAGATCCTCCATGCGGGGATCGATCTCGGCATCGGCCAGGGGGCGCTGGCGGCGACCCTGCCCTTCGTGCGGGACCGCGCCCGGCCGTGGATCGATGCGGGCGTCGCGCGGGCCAGCGACGACCCGCTGCTGCTCCACGCCATCGGCGACGTGCGGGTGCGCCTGGCCGCCGCCGACGCGCTGCTGGAGCGGGCCGGCCGCTTCGTCGATGCGGCGCAGGCCTCTCCCGATGCCGAGCGCGTCGCGGCGGCCTCCGTGGCGGTGGCGGAGGCGCGGGCGTCGAGCCACCGGTCCGGCCTGCTGGCCGCCAACAAGCTGCTCGAACTCGGCGGCACCTCCGCCACCGACCGGGCCGAGGCGCTGGACCGCTACTGGCGCAACGTCCGCACCCACACCCTGCACGATCCCGTGCGGTGGAAGTATCATTGGATCGGCGCCTACCATCTCGACGGCCGGCTGCCGCCCCGGCACGGAGCGCTCTGATGGCCGCCAAGAAGCAGATCCGGCTGAACGCGTTCAACATGAACTGCGTCGGCCACATCAATCACGGACTCTGGACCCATCCGCGCGACCGCTCCTCGGAGTACAACACCCTCCGCTACTGGACCGACCAGGCGAAGCTCCTGGAGCGCGGGCTGTTCGACGGGCTGTTCATCGCCGATATCAGCGGCGTCTACGACATCTACGGCGGCGGCATCGACGTGACCGCGCGCGAGGCGGTGCAGCTGCCGGTCAACGACCCGAGCCTGCTGGTCCCCGCCATGGCGGCGGTGACGGAGCATCTCGGCTTCGGGGTCACAATCAACGTCCACACCGAGGCGCCCTACACCTTCGCCCGGCGGCTCTCGACCCTCGACCACCTAACGGACGGCCGGATCGGCTGGAACATCGTGACCGGCTATCTCGACAGCGCCCATCGCGGCCAGAGCGG
>JAKONB010000578.1 GCA_022702195.1 Beijerinckiaceae bacterium
TCAGCACGTTGATGGAGAAGCCCGCGAGCAGCATCACCGTCACGGTGCCCATGAGGGCGATGGGGACGACGATGGTGGGGATGAGCGTGTAGCGGATGTTCTGGAGGAACAGGAACATCACGATGAAGACCAGCACCACCGCCTCGACCAGGGTGTGCAGCACCTTCTCGATGGAGGCCTCCACCGCCGGGGTGATGTCGTAGGGGATGTCCCATTTCAGGCCCGGTGGGAAGAACTGCGACAGCTCCACCATCTTGGCGCGGATGGCCCGCGCGGTTTCCAGGGCGTTGCCGTCGGGGGCCAGCGTCACCGAGATGCCCGCCGCCTGGCCGCCGTTGAGCCGGGTGGAGAACTGGTAGGCGTCGCCGCCGAGTTCGATCCGGGCCACGTCGCGCAGGCGCACGTTGGACCCGTCGGAATTGGCCCGCAGCACGATGGCGCCGAAATCCTCGACGGTGTTGAGCTGGCCCTTGACGACGATGGGGGCGAAGACCGGGTGCTGGACCGGGCTCGGCTGGGCGCCCACCGCGCCGGACGCGATCTGGATGTTCTGGTTGCGGATCGCGTCGGTGACGTCGTCGGGGTTGAGGGAGAGGCCGCGCAGCTTGTCCGGATCGACCCAGATCCGCATGGAACGCTCGGTGGAGTAGAGCGTGGCGCGCCCCACGCCGGGCACGCGGCGGATCTCGTTGATGACGCTGCGGTTCAGGAAGTCGCCGAGCCCGATCTCGTCCATCTTCCCGTCGGTGGCGACCAGGGTGATGATGTTGAGGGTGGCGGCCGAGGCCTCCTCCACCAGGATGCCCTGCTGGCGCACCTCCGCCGGCAGGCGGGCCTCCACGCGCTTGAGGCGGTTCTGCACCTCCACCGAGGCGAGCGCCGGGTCGGTGCCGGGCAGGAAGGTCGCCGTGATGTTGATCGAGCCGAACGAATCGGTGGTCGATTCGAAGCTCATGATGTTGGCCGCGCCGTTCAGCTCATCCTCGATGAGCCGGGTGGTGCCGGTATAGAGGCTCTCCACCGAGGCGCCCGGAAACGCCGTGGAGAGCGCGATGGAGGGCGGGGCGATCACCGGATACTGCGCGATCGGCAGCATCGGGATCGCGAGGGCGCCGCCCAGGATGATGAAGAGGGCGACGACCCAGGCGAAGACCGGCCGGTCGATGAAGAAGCGGGCCATGATTCAGCGCACCTGGGCGGCGGTCTGCGGGGCGGGAACCGACTCGGTGCTGTCGGTGTCCACCGGCTTCGGCGCGGTGTCCGGCGTGGCGGGGTGCAGTTCGACGGCCTTGACCGGCTGGCCGGCGGCGATCTTCTGGATGCCCTCGACCACCACGCGGTCGCCGGCCTTGAGGCCCTCGCGGATGACCCATTGGCCGTCCACCACGGGGCCGACCTCCACCGGCTGGAGCATCACCGTCTCGTCCCGGCGCACGACCCAGACCTCGGCCTTGCCGTCGTTGGTGCGCTGGATCGCCTGCTGCGGCACCGCGATGGCGTCGGCGTCGATGCCCTGCTTGATCCGGGCGCGGACATACATGCCCGGGAACAGCTCGTCATGCGGGTTGGGGAACAGGACGCGCAGGGTCACCTGGCCGGTGCTCGGATCGGCGGTCACGTCCGAGAACAGCAGCTTGCCGGCCGAGCCGTAGAGCGCGCCGTCATCCATGATGAGGTGGACGTTGGCGGTGTCGGCCGAGAGGCGCGAGAGCTCGCCGCTGGCCAAATCCCGGCGCAGCTTGTTCAGCTCGCCCACCGATTGGGTGATGTCCACGTAGATCGGGTCGAGCTGCTGGATGGTGGCGAGGTTCGAGGTCGCGCCCTGCTCCACCAGCGTGCCCTCGGTGAGGAGCGCCCGGCCGATGCGGCCCGAGATCGGGGCGCGGACATCGGTGTAGCCGAGGTTCAGCTTGGCCCGGTCGCGGGCGGCCTTGGCGCCGGCGACCTCCGCCTGGGCCTGCTTCAGCCCCGCATAGGCGGCGTCGTACTGCGCTTGGCTTGCGGTCTGGCGGGTGAGGAGCTGCTCGAGGCGGTCGGCCTGCTGGCCGGCCAGGACCTGCGCCGCCTCGGTGCGGGCCAGCACCGCCTCTGCGCTCTGCAGTTCCACCTCGAACGGCGCCGGGTCGATCTTGTAGAGGACGTCGCCCTCCTTGACCAAGCTGCCCTGCTCGAAGGTGCGCTTCACCACGAGGCCGGAGACGCGCGAGCGCACCTCGGCGATCCGCAGGGGCGCCACCCGCCCCGGCAGGTCGCGGACATAGGGGATCGGCTGCTCGCGCGCGGTGACGATGCCCACCTCGGGCGGCGGCACCGGCACCGGCGCGGCGGCCTGCTGTTTCTGGTTGCAGCCCGACAGGGCGACCATGACGAGGCCGGCGAGGACCGAGGCCGGCCAGGCCCAGGGTCGGGTTGTGGGAGAGGACGTCACGATCAACTTCGCTCCTGCGAAACGCTGGCGACGGCGCGGCCATGCCGGGCCGGCGCATCGTCTTCGACACTGTGCGGCGCCCCCGTCCGGGCTCGGAGCGGGGGCCGGCGATGGGCGGACCCGTCTCGGGTCCGCGCGGGATGGTTTCGGCGGCGGCGTCGGCCCGGCCGGCCGCGCGCGCGACACCCCTTCTCGCAGGACAATCGGGCGATCCCGCGACGGGGTGGCGAGGACGGCGGCATCATTCCGATCCGGAGCGGGCCGACCGGACCGCCTCCGCGCGATCGATCGGGCGGTCGCGGCCGCGACCGGCCCCCTCTCCCGCCGGGAGAGCGGACCCGCGCCTGCCGTCGACACGGCGGCGCGGTCCGCCGCGCCGGCCGGACTGGGCGGATCAGGCCCGGATTCTCGGGGGACGTTCGAGCAGCATCGGCACCGCCGTGGCGCCGGAGGCCGCGACCGGGGCATGGAGCCGGACCGCCGGCGGCCGCGCCGCGAGGACCGGCGCCGCCATCCGCACCGCATCGTCGAACCCGTCATCGGGATCGCCCAGGGCCATCGCGGCCACGAGGGCGGCGTGATGGGGGGCGACGGAGGCGGTCATGCCGGCCTCCCCTGGCGAACCGGCCGGGATCCGATCCCCCGACAGGCCCGCCAGGAGGGCACAGGCGAGGACGAGCAGCGCCAGCACCCCGCGCAACAGCCCACGGCCGAGCCGGCGCGGCGCCGGTGAAGCGGCGAGCGGGCGAAGGGGGGCAGCCATGGTCGGGGGGGATGTCACCTGCCGAAGGGTGGGGCCGGACCTCGGGTCCTGCAACACCCTGCGACATTCTGACCGGGAACCAATCCGCACCGGTCGCCAGGCCCGCGCCCGGGTCGGCGTTGCCCGGATCACACAGGGGCGGCGGTTCGGCCCGGGCCGGGTTGACCGCCCTCCCCCGCGCCGACAAGGCTCACCGTCCCGATCATCCACAGGCGGAATGGCGCCCGGGTCTCACGGACCAGGCGCGATTCCGCCCGCACGGCCCGCGATCGGATCGCGGCGGCGTTCCGGCCGCCGCCGGACCGTCCGGGCCGAAGGAGACGAGTATGACCATGCGTCGCATCATCGCCGCTTCCGCCGTCGCGGTCCTGGCCACGATGGCCTCCGGACAGGGTGCCCGCGCGGCCAACCCGTTCGACAGCGGCCCCATCGCCGACTTCATGAACATCTTTCGCGAGCAGGCGATCCCGCGCGAGACCGTGGCCTGGAAGGGCGCGGAGAAGCCCGGCACCATCGTGGTCTCCACCAGCCAGCGGCGGCTCTACTACGTGCTCGGCGGCGGCGAGGCGGTGCGCTACGGCGTCGGCGTCGGCCGCCAGGGCTTCTCCTGGGCGGGCGAGAAGACCGTGACCATGAAGAAGGAATGGCCGAACTGGCGCCCGCCGGCCCAGATGCTGGCCCGCCGCCCCGACCTGCCGAAGTTCATGGCCGGCGGCCAGGACAACACGCTCGGCGCCCGCGCCATGTATCTCGGCTCCTCGCTCTACCGCATCCACGGCTCCAACGAGCCCGAGACCATGGGCGCCGCCGTCTCCTCCGGCTGCATCCGCATGACCAACAAGGACGTGGTCGACCTCTACGACCGCGTGAAGGTCGGCACCAAGGTGATCGTGCGCAACTGAGCCGAGGGTTTCGGGGAAGGCGCGCCCTCCGCGGGCCACTGTTCTCACGCATCGTCCTGTGCGCGGCGCGACGCGCGCTCCTCCCCCTATGGGGAGGCATTGGAGATGGGGGCGGCCCTCAGTCGTCAGAGGCCAGCGGAGCCACCCCCACCCTGGATCCCGCCCCACCAGGGGAGGGAGCGCGCCTGCCATCTCCGGACCGAGCGATCGTCTGCGATCCCGCAGCGGAAAGCCCGTGGCGGAACGCTCCGTCGCGGCGACGTGCGGGCCTCCGCCCCACAAATAACGAACCACGCGGCTGCCCCGGATCGACCGGGCCGGCCGCGTCCTCTCGCGACCGCGTTCGTCCGCCCGCCCCCGGCCGGTCCATCGCGACGGACGGAACGGACACGATGATCCTCGGCGTCGATCTCAGCCTCCTCGCGGGGCTTTTCGCGGTGGCGCTGGCCGCCGGCTGCGTCGATGCGATCGCGGGCGGCGGCGGGCTGCTGACCCTGCCGGCCCTGCTGCTCTCCGGGCTCGATCCGGTGAGCGCCATCGCCACCAACAAGCTCCAGGGCAGCGCCGGCGCCCTTTCCTCCACCGCCGCCTTCGCCCGGCGCGGGCTGATCCACTGGCCGAGCGCCTGGAGGATCGCCCTCAGCGCCGGCATCGCCTCCATCGCCGGGGCGCTCTGCGTCAGCCTGCTGCCGCGCCCGGTGCTCGACGCGGCGGTGCCGATCCTGCTCGTGGGGATCGCGATCTACTTCGCCACGGCCAAGCGCATGAGCAATGAGGACGCCACCGCCCGGATGAGCCCCGGCCTGTTCGCCCTCACCTGGGCGCCGGCGGTGGGGTTCTACGACGGGGTGTTCGGGCCGGGCGCCGGGGCCTTCTACATGATCGGGTTCGTGACCCTGCTGGGGCTGGGCGTGGTGCGGGCCACCGCCCACACCAAGCTCGCCAATGCGGCCAGCAATGTCGGAAGTCTGGCCCTGTTCGCGGCCGGCGGCCACGTGGTCTGGCCGATCGGCCTCACCATGGCGCTGGGGGCCGTGCTCGGTGCCCAGGTCGGCTCGCGCCTGGCGATCCGCCTCGGCGCCCGGCTGATCCGGCCGCTCCTCGTCACCATCGCCTGCCTGATGGCCCTTCGCCTGCTCTCCGACCCGGCGAACCCCCTGCGGCACGCCGTGGTCGGTCTCGTCACCGGTCACTGATCGCCGGCGGCTGATCAGCGGGGCATGAAGGCCCAGTAATCGAGGTCGAGGATCACCGCCGGGTCGTAGCCATCGCCGACCTTGCCCGGATGGGTGCCGCAGGGCTGGTTCTTGGTGGCGATGGTGCGCAGGCGCAGCAGGCCGACATCCGAGCGCCCGGGAAGCTCCGCACTCTCCAGCACCTCGCTCCAGGCATAGACCGTGTCGCCGGCAAACAGCGGGGCGACGTGGCGGCCGGCATTGATCCCCGCGATCGAGAAGGCGTTGGCCAGCCCGTTGAAGCTGAGCGCGCGGGCCAGGGAGATCACCACGCCGCCATAGATCAGGCGCCGGCCGAACCGGGTGTCCTTGGCGGAGAAACCGTCGAAATGCACCTTGGCAGTGTTCTGGTAGAGGCGCGTGGCGATCTGGTGCTCGGCCTCCTCCACGGTCATGCCGTCGACGTGGTCGATCTTCTCGCCCACCGCGTAGTCGCCGAACCGGTGCGGACTGCCGGCGAGGTCGAAATCATAGGATCCGATGTCGAGCGGCGGCAGCGCCCCGGCCAGATCCTCGGGGGAGACCACCTTGGCGAAGGTCGGCACATGCTCCTGCGCGTTCGTGGCGGCCTCGTCGCGCTTCCGCACCAGCACCCAGCGGCAATAGCTCAGCACGGTCTTGCCCTCGGCATCCGAGCCGGTGGAGCGGACATAGACCACGCCGGTCTGGCGGATCGAGCTCTCCTTGAGGCCGATCACCTCCGACACGGTGGAGAGCGTCTCACCCGCATAGACCGGACGGCGGAACCCGCCCTCGGCATAGCCGAGATTGGCCAGCGCGTTGAG
>JAKONB010000589.1 GCA_022702195.1 Beijerinckiaceae bacterium
GGTTGAAATGCTGGAAGATCATGCCGACGCGCCGGCGCAGGGCCACCAGCCCGTCCGCGTCCAGGGCCGCGATCGGCTCGCCATCCACCAGCACGCGGCCCGAGGTCGGGTCCTCCAGCCGGTTGATCGTGCGCAGCAGGCTCGACTTACCCGCCCCCGACCGGCCGATGATGCCGACGATCGCGCCGGCGGGAATCACCAGATCGATGGCGTCGAGCGCCCGCACCGCGCCCAAGGCGGAGAGATAGGTCTTGCAAACCGCCTCGAACCGCACGGTCCCGGCCGTCCGGCCGGCTGTCGCGGGCCGTGCGAGAGGGGCGGCCCGCGCATCCGGCGTGCCGTCGGCGATCCAGATGGCCGGGTCGCGCAGCCCTTCGAAGGCGAGGCCCGTCATCACTTCAGCCATGACAGGACGTAGAGCTTGTCGCTGTTGGCGAAGGAGGCGTGGATCTGCTTCTTCACGGCCTCCGATCCCTGGAACAGGGCGACGAATTTCCGGATCGTCGGCTCGTCCTCGCGCGCCGCCTTGGTGATGAAGCTCACCGCGAAGAGCTTGTCCTCAATGCCCGAATAGACGAGGCCGCTGGTCGGATCGAAGCTGCCGGACGCGACGATGAAGTGCGGATAGCCCTGCGCGAGATCGACGTCGCCCGTGACGCGGACGAGTTGCGGCCCCTCGACCTCGGTGAATGTGAGCTTCTTCGGGTTCTCCACGATGTCGTCGAGGGTGCCGAGGAAGCCGACCCCGTCCTTCAGCTTGATCAGCCCGGCCTTCTGGAGCAGCAGCAGGCCGCGTCCCTGGTTCACCGGATCGTTGGCGATGGCCACGCGACCGCCAACCGGCACCGCGTCGATGCTCTTGTGCTTCAGGGAGTAGAGCCCGAGATTCTGCAGGATCCCGACACCGACCACCTCGAAATCGTAGCCCTTTTGCTTCTCGGCATTCTCCATGAAGGGACGATGCTGGAAGAAGTTCACATCGATGTCGCCGGCATCCAGGGCGACGTTCGGCGTCGTCCAGTCGCTGAACTCGACCACCTTCACATCGATGCCCTGGACCTTGGCCTCGCCGATCGCGGCATTGACCGCATCCGCGTAGACCCCCGGCACCACGCCGATCGTGAGGGTTTCGGCCCGCGCGGCCATGGCGAAGACCGTGACGATGGCGGCGGCGACAAGGGGCAGGACTCGCAGGGGCAGGATTCGCATCGGTCGGACGGCTTTCATGCGGCGGCTCACCGGAGCCGGGGAAGGCGGATCTCGCGACCGCTCCGGGTTGCTCTGATGCGATGAGGTTTAGTTCACGCGAGCCCCGCCGGACATTCCAAAGATGCTCGGGCGGCGATCCGGTTGTTCTCATTTGAGCGCCGGATAGGGAATGTTTTACTGGTTCCCTGGATCGCGCCTGGCGCTCTTCCTGCCGATCGTCCCGCCCGCCGTTCCGATGGCGCAGGCTCGCCAAGCCCCCCCCCGGGGCGGACGCCGAGCCGTCGCAAAACGAATTTTCCAAAAGCTTTGAAATTAAGGAATACGGTTCCGTTGACACAGCGGATCATCCGTTGAACTTTACGATGAAACGGCGTGACTGATCGGTGTCTGAAAGACCGTCAGGTCATCTTCTCGCGATCTTCACACATCGGGTCCCGACCGACACGGCGTGGTCGTTTGCGATCCTGGCAGCGTGCCGTGCGGCTCCGTGAGCGGCCCGCCACGCCGCCCCTCTCCCGGAGGTTCGACCCGTATGAAAAGCTTTCTCTCCGCCCTGCTGCGCCTTCGCCCGCTCGGTTCCGGCCCGATCCCGGACGCGGCCTTTCTGCTCCCGGCCAGCGCCATGCTGAGCCATGATTGGCTCGGGCCTCAGGTCGTCCTAATTCATGCGCAGCAGCCGCGCCGGGACGAGCCTGCGGCGCGGCGGGCTTAGGGCGTTTCCGGTGATCCTTGGATCACCGGAAACGCCCTCTCCCTGCGCTGCGGATCGCATCGTCCAACACCGGACGGGCAGCCGCTCGGGTGGACACTGCGCGAATGCGTGGTCTTGACCGATGCGCCAAGGCGACACGGGATCCCGAAGGACCAGAAGCCCTCGGGCGGGGTTCGGGGGTGGAGCCCCCGCTCCTCACGTTTCGCGTCGTCTTCGTCCTCGTCCAAGTCTTGGATCTTGGGTCTTGGAGATCACCGTGCGGGACGATGCGCGGACCGCCCTCACCGCTCGATGATGCCGACCGCGCCGGTTTTCGGAGCCGTCAGCAGCCGGTGAACCGCCATCCCGAGCAGCATGGTCGCGACGAAGATCGCGACGGGGAGCGCGCCGGTGGACAGGGCGGCCACGGCCGGACCCGGGCAGAAGCCGGACAGGCCCCAGCCGATGCCGAACAGGGCCGACCCGCCGATGAGCCGGCGGTCGATCCGGCGATTGGTGGGAATCTGGAAGTCCGGCGCGAGGGCCGGCTTCGGCAGCCGTCGCGCGAGCTGGTAGCCGAGGGCCGAGACGGTCACGGCCCCGCCGAGCACGAGGATCAGGCTCGGATCCCATTCCCCCGTCACGTCGAGGAACCCGCGGACACGGGCGGGGTCGAGCATGCCCGACAGGGACAGGCCCAGCCCAAAGACCAGACCCGCCCCGAGGGCGGCCAGGATGCGCAGGGCGGCGCTCACCGGAGCCACCACGCGGTGCCGGCCCGGACGAGGGCCACGGTCAGCATGCCGGTGGCCAGAAAGGTCAGCACGGCGGCGATCGAGCGGGGCGAGAA
>JAKONB010000601.1 GCA_022702195.1 Beijerinckiaceae bacterium
GGAGGAGGATGCAGGCGACGACGACGTGGCCGACCTGATCGACGGCGACATCGAGAACGACGAAGAAAGCTAGAATCCGGCGCCCTCCCCCCCGCGCGACGCGCTCCGGCAAAAAAGTTTGCCGACACGCCACAAAGGGGGTTGAGGCCGGGGAGAAGCCCAAGTACATCACCGCCATCGATCGGCGGGCACGAAGCCCCGCCGGTTGCTCGACACCGTTCCGTGCATTCCAGATGCCGGAATGGGACTAAGTGGGGCCTTAGCTCAGCTGGGAGAGCGCTTCCATGGCATGGAAGAGGTCATCGGTTCGATCCCGTTAGGCTCCACCAAATATCCTCTCGCCGAACCTGGCTCGGGGGTTCATGTGACCGTTCCGTGCACTCCAGATGCCGGAATGACGACAAGTGGGGCCTTAGCTCAGCTGGGAGAGCGCTTCCATGGCATGGAAGAGGTCATCGGTTCGATCCCGTTAGGCTCCACCAACTTTCTGACCAACGACATTGCTCCGGCGACCGATCGCGACCGCGTCGATCCATCCAGCTTGCTCGGCGCCTGAGCGTCGTCCTGCGCTGCGATTCCCTGGCGCAAAGTCTTCCATAGCCCTACTCGTCGTCGGTTTTCCTCACGATCACGATCGTCGATCGCCCCCTGGAAGAATCGGCGAAACCGGTGCGATTGGGGCTTGAGGCCGCGACAAACCCTTCGTATACACCGCCATCGCCGCCGGGCATCGAAGGCCCGGGGCATCGAAGACCATCGTGAGCGTCCCGCCGCTGCGATGTTGACGTGGGGCCTTAGCTCAGCTGGGAGAGCGCTTCCATGGCATGGAAGAGGTCATCGGTTCGATCCCGTTAGGCTCCACCATTCTTTCTCCCTCCTCCAGACGCGATCGGGCGCCGCCATGGCATAACCAGTGGCGCGTTGTCCTGTCTGCCGGTCGGCCGATGCCGTTCCTGGACGAACAGATGCCGGGCAGATGGATGCGATGAGCATTCCCCCTCATCGCTCCCCCGAATCCGAATCGGCCCTTCGCGTGACGATCGCCGCCTTGGCCGATCGGCTGCTCTCCGGCCGCAGCGCGACCGCGATCCTCGAGGCGTGGTGCCTGGAGCGCGGCCACGCCGCATCCGCCCTGGTGGCGCGCCGGATCACGGACGAGATCGCGCCATGGGGTGAACCGCAGTCCGGCCCATCCGTTCTGACGCCCGGCGAAGCCGTGCATCACCGCCGGGTGCGCCTGTGCTGCGGGGCACAGACGCTGTCGCTGGCCGACAATTGGTATCTGCCCGCCCGGCTCACACCGGCGATGAACCACCTCCTCGACACCACGGACCTGCCCTTCGGCCGCGTCGTTCACCCGCTCGCGCCGAGGCGCCGCAACGGCGCGCTACACATGATGTGGCGCGGTGGGGCGGTGGAGCCGGGGGATGCGCTGTTCGCGATCCAGGCCGTCCTGATCGCGGCCGACGGGGTGGCATTCTGCGAAGTCCACGAGACCTATCTGGGAGCCGTGCTCACCGGCCGCTGACGCCTTGCGGCGCCCGACGGCCTTGGGCTATCCCGCCCCTCCCCACGCAAGCGAGAGGCAGCTCACGATGACGGCGATCAGGCATATTCTCTGGAGTTGCGCGGGTGCCTGGATGGCGGGCGCGGCGCTTCTGACCCCGGTCCTCGCCCAGAAGGCGGGCGACCCGAGCGGGATCTGGCTGACGGAGACGGGTGATTCGAAGGTCCGGCTCACCCGCTGCGGCAGCGGCTATTGCGGCAGGCTGGTGAGCGTGTCCGGTCCGGGCCTGGACGACAAGAACCCCGATCCGGCCCTGCGCAGCCGCAGCCTCGTGGGGGTGCAGATCATGAACGCCAACCGGGCGACCTCGGACGGGTTCGAGGGCACGCTCTACAACCCGAAGGATGGCAAGACCTATTCGGGGGGCCTCACCGTGAAGGGGCCGAACCTCGTCGAGGTGGCGGGCTGCGTCATGAGCGTGTTCTGCAAGCGTCAGACCTGGAAACGCGTGAACTGACGCCGATCCAGCCCTCGCGTGAGGCGGGCCGTGGCTGGATCGGCTCGGTCCGCGCGGTGCCTGAGCCCCGCCGGGCTCGACGACCCCGGAGGATCAAGCGGAGTTCGGATGATCGTCCTCGCGGCCTGCGCCGCGAGGGGCCTTCCGGACGTGGGGTCAAGCGGCGAGCGACGCCCGGATCGCGTCGAGGGCGGCCTGGGCGCCCGCCCCCTCCGGGCCGCCGGCCTGGGCCATGTCGCGGCGGCCGCCGCCGCCCTTGCCGCCGAGATGGCCGGCCCCAGCCCGCACCAGGGCGACCGCGTCGTAGCGCTCGGTGAGATCGGCGGTGACGCCGACCACGAGGCCGGCCTTGCCGTCGGCGGCGACGCCCACCAGGGCGACGATGCCCGAGCCAATCCGCGCCTTGCCCTCGTCGGCCAGACTCTTGAGGTCGCGCATCTCGACCCCCTCGACGATCCGGGCCATCACCTTGACGCCGCCGATCTCGGCGATGCCGTCATCACCACCGGCCGAGGCACCCATCGCCAGCTTCTTGCGGGCGTCGGTGAGCTCGCGCTCCAGGCGGCGACGATCCTCGATCAAGACTGTGAGCCGCTCCGGCACATCCGTGGTCGAGGCCTTGAGCAGGCCGGCGACCTGGCCGAGCGTGCGGCTCTCCTCCAGGCGGAAGCGCCGGGCCGCGCCCGCGGTGAGCGCCTCGATCCGGCGCACGCCGGCGCCCACGGCGGATTCACCCACCACCGCCACCTGACCGATCTCGCCGGTCTGGCGGGCATGGGTGCCGCCGCACAGCTCCACCGAGAACGCCTTGAGCTTGCCCTCGACGCCCGCCACCGGCAGGCCCATCGAGACCACGCGGACCTCGTCGCCGTACTTCTCGCCGAACAGGGCGCGG
>JAKONB010000018.1 GCA_022702195.1 Beijerinckiaceae bacterium
GGGAGAACGTCGCGATGAGCAAGCCGCTCGAGGGTATCAAGATCATCGATTTCACCCACGTCCAGGCCGGTCCCGCCTGCACGCAGCTCCTGGCCTGGTTCGGCGCCGACGTGATCAAGGTCGAGCGGCCCGGCGCCGGCGACGTGACCCGCACGCAGCTTCGCCACGTGGAGGATGCCGACGCGCTCTACTTCACCATGTTGAATTCCAACAAGCGCTCGCTGACGCTGGACACCAAGACCCCCGAGGGCAAGGAAGTCCTCGAGACGCTGATCAAGCAGTCGGACGTGATGGTCGAGAATTTCGGCCCCGGCGCGCTGGACCGCATGGGCTTCTCCTGGGCGCGCATCCAGGAGCTGAACCCGGGCATGATCCTGGCCTCGGTGAAGGGCTTTTCGGACGGCCACCATTACGAGGATCTGAAGGTCTACGAGAACGTGGCGCAATGCGCGGGCGGCGCGGCCTCCACCACCGGATTCTGGGACGGGCCGCCCACCGTCAGCGCCGCAGCGCTCGGCGATTCCAACACCGGCATGCATCTGGCCATCGGCATCCTCACGGCGCTGCATCAGAAGAACAAGTCCGGCAAGGGCCAGAAGGTCGCCGTCTCGATGCAGGATTCGGTGCTCAACCTCTGCCGCGTGAAGCTGCGCGACCAGCAGCGCCTCGACGCCCTGGGCTACCTCGAGGAATACCCCCAGTACCCGCACGGCGAGTTCACCGACGTGGTGCCGCGCGGCGGCAATGCGGGCGGTGGCGGCCAGCCGGGCTGGGTGCTCAAGTGCAAAGGCTGGGAGACCGACCCCAACGCCTACATCTACTTCACGATCCAGGGCCATGCCTGGGCGCCGATCTGCAAGGCCATCGGCAAGCCCGAATGGGAGAACGACCCGGCCTACAGCACGGCGCGCGCCCGCCAGGACAAGATCATGGACATCTTCGGCACCATCGAGGAATGGCTCGCCGACAAGACCAAGTTCGAGGCCGTGGACATCCTGCGCAAGTTCGACATCCCGTGCTCGCCGGTCCTGTCGATGAAGGAACGCTCGGTCGACCCGTCCCTGCGGGCCAGCGGCACCATCGTGGAGGTCCAGCACCCGAAGCTCGGCTCGTACCTGACCGTCGGAAGCCCGATCAAGTTCTCGGACATGCCCGTCGAGGTGAAGGCCTCGCCGCTGCTGGGCGAGCACACCGACGAGGTCCTGCTCGACCTCGGCTACACCCAGCAGCAGATCGAGCACCTGCATCAGGCCCGCGCCGTCTGAGGCGGATGGGATCCGGCTGGTCCGCGAACGGGCCAGCGAAGCAACGTCACGGCGCGCCGCGAGGCGCGCCGTCTTCGTCTGATAGGGACCGGGATTGTGTCCACGGCCTTGCCTTGAGCGGGCCGGGCGGGCCATGGCGCGTCAGACCATGGCGCGGATGCGTCGCCCGGTCCTGGCTGCGAGGTCGATCCACCGATGCGCGTCTCACTCCGCCACCTGATCCCCGAGGCCGCCTCGCTGAGCCCGCGCGAGCGCCTGCGCTCCGCCGGCGGGGCGCTGATCGGCATCCTGGCCACGGGCCTGATCTGCCGCGCGGCCCTGGGGAGCGATTCGACCCTCCCGATCCTGATCGCGCCGATGGGCGCCTCCGCCGTCCTGCTCTTCGCGGTGCCGGCCAGTCCCCTGGCCCAGCCCTGGTCGATCATCGGCGGCAATCTGATCGCGGCGCTCGTGGGCGTCACCCTGGCCCTGCTGGTGCCCGATCCCACTGCGGCCGCCGCCCTGGCCATCAGCGTCGCCATCGCCCTGATGATGGCCCTGCGCTGTCTCCACCCCCCGAGCGGCGCCGTGGCCCTCACGGCGGTGCTCGGCGGCGCGCCGATCCGCGACCTCGGCTACGGCTTCGTCCTCTGGCCGGTGACCGCGAATTCGCTGCTGCTGCTCGGTGTGGCCCTGCTGTTCAACAACCTCACCGGACGCGCCTATCCGCACGTCCTCCCCAAGGCGCCGGCCGGCCACGGCACCCGGGATCCCCTCCCCTCGGCGCGGGCCGGCATCACCGCCTCCGACCTCGACGCGGTGCTGAAGGATTACGATCAGATCCTCGATGTCCGCCGGACCGACCTCGAAGCGATCATCCTCCAGGCGCAGATCCGCTCCTATCGGCGGCGCTCGGGCCAGGCGACCTGCGGCGAGATCATGTCCCGCGACGTCATCGCCATCGGCCCCGAGGCGCCCCTGCACGAGGCGCTGCAGCTGCTGCGCCGCCACCACATCAAGGCCCTGCCGGTGACCGACGAACGCGCCCGCGTGCTCGGCATCGTCACCCAGACCGACCTGCTCGACAAGACGCTGTGGGACCGGGCCGGGCCACGCCTCGGCACGAAGCGGCGCCTGCACCTGACCCTGGCCCGGGGCCGCGCGCCGCATGGCTGCGTCGAGGACATCATGACGGCGCCCGTGACGACGGCGCGCCCCGAGACGCCGATCGCCGATCTGGTGCTCTGGATGTCCGATGCGGGCCTGCACCACCTGCCGGTGGTCGGGCCGGACGACAAGCTCGTCGGCATCGTCTCGCAGACCGACCTTTTGGCCGAGCTGCTGGCCGACGCGGCCCAGAACGCGCCGGCCGCACGCAGCGCCCTGCCGGTTGCGGTCGAGATCGCCGCTCCGGTGTGAGATCCCGGCGCCCGTGCGGCCTTCGTGACCGGCATGATCGCCGACGAATCCGCCTGTCCGGGTCCGCGACGTCGGGTGCATCCAGTCCGGGCCAGGTCACCGGCCGATCCCAAGATATCCGGAAACGGCGCGGCCGACCCGGTCGGCAAGGTTATGCCGGTCCGATTCACCGCGTTCCCCCGCCGAGTCGATCATCCCCCGAATGATCGCCAACACGTCCTGGGCAGCGGTCCGTTCGTGCGATTGACGCGGGAGGTCCGTCCGCGCGAGCAGATCCAGGACGACGGCCTGGATCTGCTCGTCGACCCGCTGAACGTCCGCATCGCAGGGCAAGCGCGCCTCCTCGAAATCCAGCAATCGAGCCAGCGCAGGCCGGCCGAACTGATGCGCCACGCACGCCTCGATCACCGCGCGGAGCGCCTCCGCGGCGCTGGGTCGTGACGCCGCCCCCCGCAAGGCCTCGATCAATCGCCCCTTTTCCCGCGCGATCAGCGATCCGATGAGGGCCTCCTTCCGGGGGAAGTATTGATAGAGCGAACCGACGCTCACCCCGGCCCGCTCCGCGACCGCGTTGGTCGAGAAACCCCCGTGACCGTCGCGCTCCAGAATGCGAGCCGCCGCCTCGACGATCGCGTCGACCGTGTTCGTGGAGCGGGCCTGCCGGGGCACCTTTCGAGGGCGGGGGCGCTGTGCGGCGATGTCGTCGGTCATGGGTCTCAATGCGAGTCGCCGAAACGAGCGATGGCTCGCATTCTAGGGGCGTCACGCGACCGTGCAAGGATATCGAATGACCACGAACGACAAACCCTTCGAGACGACTCTCACCGTCTTCATGCTCGTCAAGACCACCCCGGAGTGGCTTGGATTTTCGATCGACAAGCGATTCGACCTTTTGCGTGAAATCTTCACGCCGATCCTGATGAAGCACGCAGCCAGCGTGGCGCTGCGGTTCTTCGACGTGGAATTCTACGCTGCCCGCGTCACCGACCTGTGGATGTGGGACGCAAAGGATCACCACAGCTATCAGCTTCTGGTCGAGGATCTCCGAGAGACCCCCTTCTGGGACCGGTACTTCGACATCGTCGACATCCTTCCGGGCGTCGAGAACGCCTACGCCAGAAACTATGGCCGCGAGACGATCACGGCTTGAGCGCATTCGGGGATGGGTCTGGTCGTCTCTCTCCGGTGACCTGAACCCGATTCAACCTCGGGGCGGCGGCAGGTCCAGACCGCCGAGGCCCCGGAACGCGGCAGAACCCGGACGTTTCCGTCCGGGTTCTGCCTTTGATCGAACCGGGATCCGACGATGCGTCAGGCCACCACGACCCGCGGCTGCGTGCTGGCGTCCGGCGCGGCGAGCGCCTGGGCCACCACCCGCTTGCGCCAGGGCTTGAGCACCGCGATGGCCAGGATCGAGGCCAGGATGTTGGCGCCCGCCGCCATCAGGAACACGTTGTCCCAGTTGCCCGACCCCTGCTGCATGTAGTTCGCCACCGGCACCAGGAGGGCCGCCGTGCCCTTGGCGGTGTAGAGCAGGCCCGCATTGGTGGCGGCGAACTTGGTGCCGAACGTATCGGTGCAGGTGGAGGGGAAGAGCGAGTAGATCTCACCCCAGGCGAAGAACACGAAGCCCGAGAGCAGCACGAACCACAGCGGGTCGTGACCCCAGAGGTAGAGCATGTAGATGCCGAACCCTTCCATCGCGAAGGCGATGAACATGGTGTTCTCACGGCCGATCTTGTCCGAGACCCAGCCGAAGAACGGGCGGGTCAGGCCGTTGAGGACGCGGTCGATGGTGGCCGCGAACGTGATCGCCACCATGGTGATGCCCATGATCGTCACCGGCACCTTGTCCACGCCGATATCGGCGGCGATCGGCTTGAGGTTGGCGGTGATCATCAGGCCACCGGCGCCGACGATGACGAACATCAGGTACATCAGCCAGAAGATCGGCTGACGGGCGACCTCGCCCGGAGTGTAGTTGCGCCGGGTCTGGATGATGTTGGCGTTGGCGATCGCCTCCGGCACCTGACCCTTCTTCGGGGCGGTGAAGAAGAACGCCAGCGCCATGACGACGAGGCCCTGGCCGATGCCGAAGTTGAAGAACGCGGCCTGGAAGCCGTGATCGGCGATCATCCACTGGATCGGCGCCACGGTCAGCGCCGAGCCGGCACCGAATCCGGCGGCGATGATGCCCGCGGCGAGCCCCCGCTTGTCCGGAAACCACTTGAGGGCCGAACCGACGCAGGTGCCGTAGACCGCGCCGGCGCCGATACCGGCGATGACCTGGCCGAGATAGAACATGTTGAGCGAAGCTGCGTAGGAGTTGATCACCCAGCCGATGGCGCAGAGCGCACCGCCGAACAGGACCACCACGCGCGGGCCGTACTTGTCCACGAACCAGCCCTCGATGGGCACGAGCCAGGTCTCGAACAGGACGAAGAGGGTGAAGGCCCATTGGATCGCCGCCCGGTCGAAGCCGAACTTCTTCTGGATGTCGGGGACGAAGAACGTCCAGCCATATTGCAGGTTGGCGATCATCACCATGCAGATGACGCCGATCACCAGCTGCATCCACCGATAGCCGTCTCCGACCCGTTGCACCTCGACAGGTTGCGCCCGACTCATGACTGTCCTCCCTTAATGATTATCTTTAGCGAAACGAGGCGATCGACCGGAGAGCGGGCAGCGTTTCGACGCCTGTTCCGCCAGCGGTTATTGGTATTTGGAATACCAGCGTCCCCCGCGGACCGTCGGGCGTCAAGAGGAACGCCGGGACAAATCGATACCGCACCGCACCGGAACCTTCCGGTTCGGGTGTGTCTTCTTGATCACGGACCGGTTTTCGGCAGTTTTCGAAGAAAAGCGGCGCGCACGGCGAATCTGCGCAAGCATTGATCCAGGCGCATGACACGACGAGGTCGAGCTTCCAGCCCCGTGCTGAGCTACGCTCCCATCCGGGACAACGACGCAAATCGGTATTATATTACTAGACCTGCGGTCGGCTATCCTCTCGCTGCAACGCCGTCATTTCTTGCTGCATCGCACAAAAGACGATCCGGACATGCGCAGAAAAGAACCAGAAAAATTCCATTGCGGCGAAAAAATAAACTGATCCTACCGATCGGCCGTCCAGAATGGCGATATCCCCCTCACACCGCCCCCCGAATCGATATCGTCCAGCACGCCGGTCGAACTGCATGATAATTCACAAATTCGTTGACACTCGGTATTTGGCATACCAATGTGGCGCCCACGACATCCGTCGCGAGGGGAGCCGACGCCGTGGGACTGAGCCAGACGATCAGCGGAGCCACCTCGCGCGTTCAATATATCCGCATGAACCGTCCGGTCCGCGAAGCCGTCCGCCTGCTCTCCGGCCCGGACGTGGATGCCCTGGTGGTGATCGACGGCCATCGCTCCGAGGACGGTGCGATCCTGGGCATCGTCACCGAGCGGGATATCTTCCGGGCCATGGCGCAGGGCGGGCTGGAAGTGCTCGACGGGCTGGTCTGGATGCTGGCCAAGGACGACTTCATCGCCGTGGACGTCTCCGTCTCCCCGGAGAACCGCCTCAAGCAGTTCTGCGCGCACAAGGTCGATTACGTGGCGATCATGGACGGGTTCTCGCTCCAGGGGGTCCAGAGTGTGTGGGACTGCATCGGCGAGACCCCCGCGCGCGGAGCGAATCCGGCTTGAGGGCGGGACACGTCTCATTCCATAGTATTCAACCCCTGGTTTCGGCGAAGGCCGAGATATATTCGCGCCGCGACCACTATCACCTCAGTCTTGCGGCGCAAAACACCTGACAAATCAGGTAAACAGTCATCCGTCGCCGTGTTGATTGTTGACGAACCGGCATTTTGCATTCAAAAATCTACCAGAAACCCACCAGCCTCCACCGTTCCCCGGCGGAGATGGTGTGGCCCCGCATCGAAACCTCCGATTCTCGTCATGGGTTCACCCTCGGCGGGACGGATGAGGACGGTTTCGCGGGTCGCGAACGAGAGGGACATTCATCGATGCGTCATCTGGCAATCCTCGACTGTCCGGTGGTCTTCAGCGGGGAGAACACCTACGCGATGACCAGCATCGACATGTGCCCGTCGGTGGGCATCACGCGCGGGCTGATCAGCCGCCACGTGAAGATCGTCGAGGCCCGCGTGATCGCGGTCTGCATCTGGGAGGACCAGATGAGCTGCATGCTGTTCTTCAACTCCGATTGGTACGAACGCGCCGGCGCCCTGTGGGGCGATGCCTACCAGCTGCGGCTCGAGGCCATCGACGCGAGTCAGGCGGCCTGATCCGATCGGCGACCGCCTTGTCGGCCCGCGACGCGGCCAGGTTCGAAACGGGCAAGTTCGAGACGGATAGCCCGGGTCCGGGCGAGGGCTTCGGACCGTGGAACCCGGGGATCGAGTCGACCCTGCCGCGCGCCTTCCTGCCCCTGGCCACAGTGTTCCGTCCGGAGAACGTGGAGACCGGCCTCGATCAGGCGCGGGAGCTGAGCGACGTCAGCGGCCTGCCGCTCACGGCGCTCACCCGCTTCCGGCCCGAGCGCCTCGTGGTCCACGAGGTCTTGATCCGGGTGATGACCGACCTGTCGGTGCCGATGGGCCAGACCTACGGCGATCTCGGCGTCAATTTCCGCGCCATCGTCACCACCATCCTGCGGGACGGGACCGGGGCGCATCGGGCCGAGATCGCCCAATGTCTCGCCGAAATCCGCGCCGATGCGGCGGTGATCCTGCGCCGGGAGATCGCCGCGATCCTGAACCCCGCACGGCCCCCGCCCGCGCCCGAACCGGAACGGGCGTGGTGGTCGCCGTTCCGCCCGCGGCCGCCGGCCCCCCGGAATGCGGCGCGCGTCCCGGAACCGGAAACGCGGGTGCGGGATCACCTCGATGCTTGGAAGGCCGGACTCGCCTCCTCCGGCTCGCCCCTGGACATCGCCTGCTGCGCCGCGCTCCGGGTGGTCGTCTCCGCGATGATGGGCCGTCGCGGCTTCCTGATCCGGGACGAGACCCTGCTCGCCGAACTCGCTGGAACGCTGGTCTCCAACCGCCACGGCAGCAAGCGGATCGGCGCCCTGATCGATCCCTGGTTCCAGGAGGTCGTGCAACAGGCGGGCTTCCGGCGCCTGCCGGCCCAGGCCCGGCCGGTGGTGATGAACGTCAAGGGGTCGTCGGCCTCGGGCAAGAGCACCATCCGCCCCTATCAGCGCGCCCTGGTCGGTCAGCTCGATCTCGACTGGTCCGACTTCGCCCTGATCACGCCGGATGTCTGGCGGAAATTCCTTCTCGACTATGACGGGCTCGGACCGGCGCGCCGCTATGCCGGCACCCTCACCGGCCACGAGGTCGAGATCATCGACCGCAAGCTCGACCGCTACATGGCGAGCAAGGCGCGGGAGAACCGGATCTCCCATCTGCTGATCGACCGCTTCCGGTTCGACAGCTTCTCGGTGGATCCCGGGTCCGAGACCGGGAGCCAGTTGCTGACCCGGTTCGGCCACCGCATCTACATGCAGTTCATGATCACGCCCCCCGACGCCACGGTGGAGCGCGCCTGGAAGCGCGGCGAGCAATTCGGACGCTACAAGGCGGTGGAGGATCTGCTGGCCCACAATGTCGAGGCCTATACGGGCATGCCGCGCCTGTTCTTCACCTGGGCCTTGCGCACAGACCGGGCGGTCCATTTCGAGTTTCTGGACAACGGCGTCCCGGAGGGCCAACGGCCACGCACCATCGCCTTCGGCCTCAACGGGACGATGACCATCCTCGACGTGAAATTCCTGTTCGACATCGACCGCCATCGCAAGATCGACGTCACTGCGCGCAGCCCGGAGCGGGTCTATCCGGATGCGTCCGCCCTGGCGCCGGAGGCCAATGCCGATTTCCTGCGCGCCTGCCTGCACCGGATGACGACGATCCGCTTCGCCGACTTCGACACCGGGCGGGTCTATGCCCGCCTCGATCAGGGCCGGTTGACCAGTCTCGCGCCCGAGATCCTGGCGCGCGCCCGGCAGGATCGGACCATCGCCGCCGCCTTGGCGGCCATGGGCATCGGCGACGCTTCACACGGTGTCGGCGATGCCGGCGAAGTGCTGTGCCGGGCCGGGAGCGCGACGCTCGGCTCCTGGGGCGAGGCTCCCGAAACCTGACCGCTCACCGGATGCGTCGAGCGCACCAGCCGATCCGATCCATCCCCAGTCATGCGACTGTGGCATACCAGATCAATGGGATGTGATATATCAGGTTGCGCCGCACCATGGCATAGAGGCTCCACATCACGTCTCGAGGGGCCACACCATGTTCGCATCCATCTTCGTCGCCGTCGCCAGCCTGATCGTCCTCCAGGTTCTGCTGGTCCTCAAGGTCGCTGACTTCCTCTCGCCCGGCGCTTCGAACGCCCGCAACGAGAAGCTCAACCTGATCGACCGTTCGGCCGGCCGCTTCACCGGCATCGCGTAAGCCGCGAGCCGCTCGCAGCCCCTCGCAAAAAACGCGCGGTATCGACGGTTCGTCGATACCGCGCGAGGTGGGAGGAGAGCGAGACGGCCCCGGTGGCAGGCGACCGGGATGCCGACGCACCGCCAGGGAGACGGTCACCCGTCGGCATGAGAAGCCCGATCGGTGGTTTCTGCCTGGGGCCGACATCCCGATCGATCCTCCGAGGCGGGGGATCCGCGCCGGATGGCGGCCGGGTAACTACTCGGCTGCGATCCTCCGCAAGGTGCCGATGGCGCCGGATTCGGAGAGGGTGAGGCGCTCGCCCTCGGAATAACCGAGCACGTCGCGCAGGATTTCCTCGGTGTGCTCGCCCAACAGCGGCGAGCGGGTCACCTCCGTCGCGCTGGCCGAGAGCTTGATCGGGTTGCCGACGGTGAGATACCGGCCACGGGTGGGGTGATCGACCTCGACCACGGTGCCGGCCCTGCGCAGAGCCTCGTCTTCGGCGATCTCCTTCATCGAGAGGATGGGTCCACAGGGAACGTGGAGGGCGTTGAGGATCTCCATGGCCTCGAACTTGGTCTTGGCCATCGTCCAGGCCTCGATGCGGGTGAAGATCTCGTTCAGGTGTGGCAGGCGCCCCTTCGGGGTGGCGTAGTCCGGATCGGTCTTCCAAGTGGGCTCGCCGATGACGTCACAGATCTTCTCCCAGACCGCCCCCTGCGTGATGAAGTAGATGTAAGCGTTGGGATCGGTCTCCCAGCCCTTGCATTTCAGGATCCGGCCTGGCTGACCGCCGCCGGAATCGTTGCCCGCGCGCGGAACCGCGTCACCGAACGGGATGCCCTCGCCGTATTGGCTGTATTCCTTGAGCGGCCCGCGCGCGAGCCGCTGCTGATCGCGCAGCTTCACCCGGCACAGATTCAGCACGCTGTCCTGCATGGCGCAGTCCACCCGCTGGCCGATCCCCGAATGGGTGCGTTGGTAGAGGGCGGTGACGATGCCGAGGGCCAGGTGCAGCCCGGTGCCGGAGTCGCCGATCTGCGCGCCGCTCACCATCGGGATGTCGGTGCGGAACCCCGTGGTGGAGGCCGCCCCGCCGACGCATTGGGCGACGTTCTCGTAAACCTTGCAATCGGCATAGGCGCCGGGTCCGAAGCCTTTCACCGAGGCGAGGATCATCCGGGGATTGGCGGCATGGATCGTCTCCCAGGTCAGCCCCATCCGGGCGAGCGCGCCGGGGGCGAAATTCTCCACCAGCACGTCGCACTCGGCCACCAAGCGCCACATCACCTCGACGCCCTTGGGGTTCTTGGTGTCGAGGGTGATCGAGCGCTTGTTGTGGTTCAGCATGGTGAAATACAGGCTGTCCACATCAGGGATGTCCTGGAGCTGTTCGCGGGTGGCGTCGCCCGCGCCGGGGCGCTCGACCTTGATCACGTCGGCTCCGAACCAAGCGAGCAGCTGCGTGCAGGTCGGCCCGGACTGGACGTGGGTGAAGTCGAGGATTCGGACGCCTTCGAGGGCTTTCATGGGGTCACCCCGGATCGGATACGGGCAGGAACCGTAGCGGCCCGGATCGCGGGATCCGGGCCGACGACGCGCGCGAGCGTCAGGCGGGCTTCTTGCGCACCGTGCTGGTGGGGTTGAGGCTGCCGATATTGCCGCTCTCGGTGCCGGCCTTCGGATCGATCACCGCGTTGATCAGGGTCGGCCGTCCGGAATCCATGGCCGCGTTGACGGCGCGGCTCAGCTCGTCGGGGGTGGTCACCGAGACACCGACGCCGCCGAAGGCCTCCATCATCCGATCGTAGCGGGAATCCGGCACGAAGACGGTCGTGGCGGGGTCG
>JAKONB010000023.1 GCA_022702195.1 Beijerinckiaceae bacterium
CGTAGATCGGGTCCGGGCTATCGACCTTGACCGGGTATTGGAGGCGCTTGTCGAGGTAGTACATGCGGTTTGCTCCTCGCGCTGATGATGGGCGCCGGCTTTAGGCGCGCAAACTGGTGCGGGCTCGATACCGTCGGGGTATCCCGCCGCGCTATCCGATCAACCGCGTTTGGCGGGATCGGTTCAGTATTTCTTGCGATCAGGATGCGCTTTTTGCGCCGCCAATGACCATCTTGAAGAGCAGAAACCAAACGATGTTAGTTTTGCAGCCAATTGCCGCGCTTAAGTCGGCGCGATAGACAAACATATGTTGCGCCATGCGCTCGGGTTGCCGTCGGCGCGGCGAACAAACGTGTGCGTGAGCCGGCAATGAGGCTGCGGCGAGCCTCGGCCGTTGCTGGCCGTCTGGGGGAGGGGATCTTGTCTACGGACCGACCCGGACGGGCGGCGCGGCCGGGTCGGCGGTCTTTGATGCCGAACGTTACGCGTCGGGCCCGCGCGCGTGTTTGCAGGCGTCCGACGCGTAGGCGTTGATGATCGCCGCCAGCAGGCCCGGAAACCGCGCCTCCACCTCGGCGCAGCGCGAGTGGTTGCGCATCTCCACCCCGTGGCGCTCGCTCCGGATCAGGCCGGCCTCGCGCAGCACCTTGAAGTGCGTGGACAGCGACGATTTCGGGATGACCCGATCGCCCAGCGCGGAGACGGCCGAGCAGGCCTCGACGCAACCCGTCCGCATGATCCGCGCGAAGATCGCCGCCCGGTTCGGATCGGACAGGGCGTGCAGGATCGTCTCCGGCCGGACGTCCTCGAGCGCGGGGTGGAACAGCGGCCTCATGATGTCGTCATAGGGGGCTTGATCCACGCCTCGTTAGTTCCGAAGTTCCGAACTGTGGGACGAAGGCGTCCATCCCGGCGCCGGTCCCTCGCGAAGGTTAGCACAGATGTCGAAACTTCAGGGCAAGGTCGCGGTGGTGACCGGGGCATCCAAGGGGATCGGTGCGGCGATCGCCAAGACATTGGCGAAGGAGGGCGCGGCGGTCGTGGTGAACTACGCGTCGAGCCGGGCGGGGGCGGAAGCCGTGGTCGCGGCGATTCACGCGGCCGGGGGGCGGGCCATCGCGGTCCAGGGGGACGTCTCCCAGGCCGCGCAGGCTCAAGGGTTGATCGACGCGGCGGTGGCGGAGTTCGGCCGGCTCGACGTGCTGGTCAACAATTCCGGCATCTACGAATTCGCCGCGCTCGACGCGGTCACCGAGGCGCATTACCGTCGGCAGTTCGACGTCAACGTGCTGGGCGTGCTGCTGACGACCCAGGCGGCGGCCCGGCATCTCGGCGAGGGCGGCAGTGTGATCACCATCTCGTCGGCCGTCACCCACGTGCATATGCCCACCGCCGCGGTCTATGCCGGAACCAAGGGCGCCGTGAACGCGCTCTCGGGGGTGCTCGCCAACGAGCTGGCGCCCCGCAAGATCCGGGTCAACGTGGTCAGCCCGGGCTTCGTGGTGACCGAGGGCACCCACACGGCCGGCGTGGTCGGCTCCGACCTGGAGGCCGGCCTCGTGGCCCAGACCCCGCTCGGCCGGGCCGGCCAGCCGGACGACATCGCCGGGGTGGTGGCGTTCCTGGCCTCCGACGAGGCCCGCTGGCTCACCGGCGAGAACATCACCGCCAGCGGCGGCATCCGCTGACGCGTGGCCCTCGCCCCGTCCTTCGGGGCAAGGGGTCAGGGGCCGAAGCGGGTCCGGTATTCCCCGGGGCTGAGGCCGACGCGCCTGCGGAAATGGTGGCGCAGCGTGTCGGCGCTGCCCATCCCGACGCGATCGGCGATCGCGTCGGTGCCGAGATGCCCCGCCGCGAGCAGGCTCTTGGCCGCCTCGATGCGCGCGTCCGCGAGCCAGGCGCCGGGGGACGACCCCGTCGCCTCGGTGAAGCGGCGAACGAAGGTGCGCCGGCTCATCCGGCATTCGGCCGCCATGCGGGCCAGCGTCCAGGGCGCCCCGAGGTCGCCGTGCATCCGGTCGAGCAGGGGCGCGACGGCGGAGACCGGCCGCGCCGGCACCGGCCGCTCCAGGAACTGGGCCTGCCCGCCCGTGCGGTGGGCGGGCATCACCAGGCGGCGCGCCACCGCGTTCGCCGCCTCCGCCCCGTAATCCTGGCGCACGATCGCGATCAGCAGGTCGATCCCCGCCGCGCTGCCGGCGGAGGTGAAGATGTTGCCATGCTGCCGGTAGAGCGAGGCCTGATCCACGGTGATCGCCGGGTGGCGCGCTCGCAGGGCCTCGGCGTAGCGCCAATGCGTCGTCGCGGTTCCGCCGTCGAGGAGCCCGGTCGCCGCGAGCACGAAGGCGCCCGAGCAGATGGAGACCAGCCGCGCGCCGCGGTCATGCGCCGCGCGCAGGCGCCGGCACAGATCCTCGGGGACCGCCGCGTCGGCCCCCTTCCAGCCCGGTACGACGACGAGGTCGGCCCGGTCGATCCCGTCGATGCCGTGGTCGGGCGTGAGGGTGAAGCCCCCCTGCGCGCGCAGGGGGCCGTCCTCGATGGCGCAGGCGGCGAAGCGATACCAGCCCGCGCCCATCTCCGGCCGGGGCAGACCGAAGATCTCGGCCACGATCCCGAACTCGAAGGTGCAGAGGCCGTCGTAGAGGAGCGCGACGACGCGGGGGCCGGTCAGGTTTGGCACGATCTCCCCGTATTCTGGCGATCGGGCCAATGGCAAGACGGGCGGGCCGGGCGTCACATGGGGCGGCACATCCAGGGAGCCGCCCATGCCCAGCGCCGTCACCGCCATCGCCCCCGCCCCGAGCGCGATCGCCCGTGAGCATTTCGCCGCCGCCTTCGCGTTCGAGACCGATTGCTGGGACGTCCACGACGCCCTGTCGCGCGGGCCGGACTTCGTCCTGCTCGATGTCCGCGGCCCGGCCCTGTTCGCCGCCGGGCACATCCCCGGCGCCGTCAACCTGCCGCACGGCAAGATCACGCGCGCCCGGATCGCAGACTGGCCCGGGGACACGGTGTTCGTGACCTATTGCGCCGGTCCGCATTGCAACGGCGCGGCCCGGGGGGCGCTGCGGCTGGCCGAACTGGGCCGGCCGGTGAAGCTCATGGCGGGCGGCCTCACCGGCTGGCTCGACGAGGGATTCGCGCTGCGGCGGCGCGAGGAGACGCACGGCGCTATTTGACATTCCCGACCGCATCATCGACACCGCCCGCCTTCGCGGCATCGACCGGAATCACCGGCTGCGTGCCAGTCTGGAGCCGCATGCCCGCCGTCACGGCCCGTTCCCCCGCATGACCGACCGCGCCTTCGAGCCCCGCCCGATTCGCGGCGATCCGGTTGCGGGTCCGCAAGCCCTGCTCGGCTGGGCGGCGGCGCACCAGGCCCGCGCCTGCGCGCTCCTGGTGGCCTTGTGCCTCGTCTGCTTCCTGCCCGGCCTCGTCTCGCTCCAGCCGATGGACCGCGACGAGCCGCGCTTCGCCCAGGCCTCCAAGCAGATGCTGGAGACCGGGGACCTCGTCGACATCCGCTTCCAGGGGGAGGCCCGGCACAAGAAGCCGGTGGGCATCTACTGGGCGCAGGCCGCCTTCGTGGGGGCCGGCGAGGCGCTCGGCATCCCTCAGGCGCGCACCGCCATCGGGCTCTACCGCCTGCCGTCCCTGCTCGGGGCGATCGGCGCGGTGCTGCTGGCTTATTGGTCGGCCCTGGCCGTCCTGCCCCGGCGCGGGGCGCTGCTGGCGGCGGCTCTGTTCGCCGCCTGCGTCGTGCTCTCGGCCGAGGCGCGGCTCGCCAAGACCGACGCGCTGCTCTGCGCCTGCGCGGTGGCCACCTTCGGCGCCCTGGCCCGGGCCTGGCTGTTGCGCGCCGACGAAGGGGCCAACCGCCTCGGCACCGCCACCGTGCTGGCCTTCTGGCTCGGCCTCGCCGCCGGCATCCTGGTGAAGGGGCCGATGGTGCCTCTGTTCTGCGGGCTGCCCGCCCTGGTGCTCTCGCTCCAGGCGCGCTCCGGCCGCTGGCTGCTCGCCCTGCGGCCGCGCCTCGGCCTGCCCCTGACCCTGCTGCTGGTGGCGCCCTGGTTCGTGGCCATCACCTGGAAGAGCGGCGGCGCCTTCTACGGCGAGGCGGTGGGCCACGACATGCTGAGCAAGGTGCAGGGCGGCTCCGAGAAGCACTGGGCGCCGCCGGGCAGCTACCTGTTCGCGGTCTTCGGCACGTTCTGGCCCGGCGCCGCCTTCGCGGCCCTCTCCGCGCCCTTCGCCTGGACGAACCGGCGCGAGGATGCGGTGGCCTTCCTGCTCGCCTGGATCGTGCCGGCCTGGCTGCTGTTCGAGATCGTGCCGACCAAGCTGCCGCATTACGTGCTGCCGCTGTTCCCGGCCCTGGCGATCCTCACCGTGCTGGCGCTCACCCGCGGCGCCCTCGATCCGGACCGGCGGGGCGCGCGGCTCACCGCCGGGCTGGTGGTGCTGATCCCGGTGGGGCTGACGCTGGGCCTCCCGGCCTTCGCCTGGACCTACGACCGGATCCTGCCCTGGGCCGGGCTGCCGCTGCTCGTGGCCGCCTCGGCCGTGGCGTTCCTGTCCTGGCGGGCCTTCGCGAAGGGGGCGGCGGAGCGCGCCCTGTGCCTCGGCATCCTGGCCTCGGCCCTGCTCTCGCCGGCGGTGTTCGGCCTGACCCAGCCGGTGATGCAGGCCCTCAAGGTCTCGCCCCGGCTCGCGGCGATCCGCGACCGGCTGCCCTGCGCCGCCCCCCGGGTGGCGACCCTCGGCTACCGCGAGCCGAGCCTGGTCTTCCTGATCGGGACCGATCTGGCGATGATGGATTCGGCCGAGGAGGCCGCCGCCTTCCTGCAAGGGCCGGGTTGCCGCCTGCTCTACGTGGAGGGGCGCTTCGCGCCGTCCTTCGCGCAAGCCGCCACGGCCGCCGGGCTGGTGCCCGCCCAGGTCGGCGCTGTCTCCGGCTTCAACATCAATGGCGGGCGCCGGGTCGATCTCGCGGCCTACGCCACAACGCCCTGACCCTCTGGACCGTGAACCATGCGCCTTTCCGTCGTTGTGCCCGTGAAGGACGAGGCCGGCAACATCGCGAGCCTCGTGGCCGAGATCGAGGCCGCCTGCGCGGATCTGGCGCCGTTCGAGGTGATCTACGTGGATGACGGCTCCACCGACGGCACCGCCGAGGCCCTCGCGGCCGCGCAACGGGGCCGGCCCTGGCTCCGGGTGCTGCGCCACGACCGCACCGCCGGCAAGGCCGCCGGCGTCCAGACCGGAATTCTCGCCGCGCGCAGCCCCCTCGTCGCCCTGCTGGACGGGGACGGCCAGAACGATCCGGCCTACCTGCCGGTCCTGCTCGCCGCCATCGAGGAGGGCGGCCCGCGCATCGGCCTCGCCCAGGGCCAGCGCGTCGGGCGCAAGGACGGCCGGCTCAAGACCATCCAGTCGCGCATCGCCAACGCCGTGCGGGTGCGCATCCTCAAGGACGCCACCCGCGACACCGGCTGCGGCTTCAAGCTGGTGCGCCGCGACGTCTACCGCGCCCTGCCGTATTTCGACGGGCTGCACCGGTTCATGCCGGCGCTGGTCGCCCGCGAGGGCTACGGCGTGGTCCACCGCGACGTGGTGGACCGGCCGCGCTTCACCGGCACCTCGAAATACGGGCTGTTCGACCGGCTCTGGGTCGGCCTGCTCGATCTCGCCGGGGTGTGGTGGCTGATCCGCCGCAAGCGCGTCGTGCCGGTGGTCACCGACGTGACGGGGGGCGGACAGCCATGATCGTCCAACTCGCCGCCGACCTGCGCGGCTACGTCTACGACGTCTTCGTCACCCGCTTCGACGGCTGGCTGGTCTTCGGCATCCTGGCGCAGGCGGTGTTCGGCGCCCGCTTCGTCGTCCAGTGGCTCGCCTCCGAGCGGGCCGGGCGCAGCGTGATCCCGCTCGCCTTCTGGTTCCTGTCCATCGCCGGCGGCCTGATGACCCTGGTCTACGGGCTGGTGCGGCGCGAACCCGTCATCATCTTCGGGCAGGCGCTCTCCACCGGCATCTACCTGCGCAACGTCGCCCTGATCCTGCGCGAGCGCCGGGCCAAGGGGGGACCCGAGGGGGTCGCCAACCCGGGATAGGCTCATGTTTCCGCTGCCGGCCTTCTACGACGACCTCGACGCGACCTTCGCGGAAGTCTGGCGGCTGCTGGCGGAGGGGCCGGCTTTGCGCCGCAACGCCTTCCACATGCCGGCGCTCGCCACCGTGGACGCCGCCGGCCATCCGCAGGTCCGCACCGTGGTCCTGCGCGCGGTGGATCCGGCCGCCGGGGCCTTGCGTCTCCATTGCGACCGCCGCTCGGCCAAGGCCGCCGAGATCGCCGCCACCGGCCGCGCCGCCCTGCACGGCTACGATTCCGAGACGAAGATCCAGGTCCGGCTCTCGGGTCCGGCCCGGCTGCACGGGGACGATGCCGTGGCGGAGGAAGCCTGGGCGGGTTCGCGGGCGATGAGCCGGGTCTGCTACGCGCTTCAACCGGCCCCCGGCACGGCGCTGCCGGCGGGGGACGCCTATCTCCAGCCGGGGGACGACGTGGACCCGGCGCTGGCCCGCCCGAACTTCTGCGTGGTGGTGATCCTGGCCCAGCGCCTCGACTACCTGTTCCTCGACCGGCGCGGGCACCGCCGGGCGGGGCGGGTGCGGGAGGAAGGGGGGTGGACGGGAGCGTGGCTGGCGCCTTGAAAACCCTCCCCCTTCGCGGAACAGGCGGGAGAGGGGCAACGAGCGTGGCTCACAGCGCCGCCCGCAACCGCGAAAACCCCGCATCGAGATCCGCCTGCAGATCCGAAACGTCTTCCAAGCCGATATGGAAGCGCAGGCCCGGTCCTTCCGGGTTCCACCGGGTGGCGGTGCGGTAGGTCCGGCAGTCGAACGGGATGACGAGGCTCTCGAAGCCGCCCCAGGAAAACCCCATCCCGAACAGTTCGAGCCCGTCGAGCATCGCCGCCACGGCCCGCTCGGGGGCGGGGTGGAGGATCACGCCGAACAGGCCGGAGGCGCCCTTGAAGTCGCGCGTCCAGATCGCGTGGCCGGGATCCTCGGGGAGCGCCGGGTGGAGCACCCGGGCCACCTCCGGCCGGGCCTGGAGCCAGCGCGCCATGGCGAGGCCTTGCGCGCCGTGCTCGCGCAGGCGCAGGGCCATGGTGCGCAGGCCCCTGAGCGCCAGAAACACGTCCTCCGGGCCGGGGCACATGGCGAAATGCTCGAAGGTCCGGTGCAGGGCCGGCCAGTATCGGGCGTTGGCCGAGGTGAGGCCGAGCAGCAGGTCCGAGCCGCCCGAGAGGTACTTGGTGCCGGCCTCGACCGCGATGTCGACCCCGCGCGCATGGGGTGGGAACAGCAGGGGCGTCGCCCAGGTGTTGTCCATGATCACCGCCGCGCCGCGCGCGTGGACCATTTCGGCGATGGCCGGCACGTCCTGCATCTCGAAGCTCTGCGAGCCCGGCGCCTCCACCAGCACGGCCTTGGTGGTGTCGCGCATCAGGCCGGCGATGCCGGCGCCGATGATCGGGTCGTAATATTCGACCTCCACGCCGAACCGCTTCAGGACCCCATCGCAAAAGATGCGGGTGGGGCGGTAGGCGGAATCGGAGACCAGCAGGTGGTCGCCGGCCGAGACCACGCTCATCAGCGCCACGGTGAGGGCGGCCAGACCCGAGGGGGTCAGCACGGTGCCGGCCGCCCCGGCGAGCTCGCTCCAGGCCTGGGTGAGCGAATCCGTGGTCGGCGTGCCGGTGGTGCCGTAATCGTAGCGCCCGCGCCGGTGCTTCAGGTCGTCGTAGGTGGGAAACAGCACCGTGGAGCCGCGATAGATCGGCGTGTTGACGAAGCCGTGCTGCGCCGACGGGTCGCGCCCGGCATGGACGAGGCGGGTGCTGGCGCCGAAGCGGGCGGGATCGCGGGGCGGGGTGTTGGACATCGGCACCGGAGGGCAGGGGGTGGGCGGCGCGGGATCACAGCCCCGCCGGAGCGCGCGCGTCAACCCGGCGGCCCGCCCTGCTTCCGGCGAGAAACGGCGGTGAGCGGGCGTTCTGTGAGGCACTGCAAGTCCGTTCACGACCGTGCGGCACGCCGCCCCGCCTTGACCGCCGCGCGCGATCCCCTGCAATGCGCGCATGCGCATGCCCCTCGCGCCGTTCCTCGGCGCTTCCCTCCTCGTGGCCCTCACCCTGGCGACTCAGGCCCGGGCCGAGGGCACCCTCGCCCAGGTGAGGGCGCGCGGGCACCTCGTCTGCGGGGTCAGCGGCGGGGTGGCGGGGTTCAGCATGCCGGACGGGCAGGGGCGCTGGCGCGGGCTCGACGTGGATTTCTGCCGGGCCCTGGCGGCGGCGATCTTCGACGATCCCGACCGGGTGCGGTTCATCCCGCAATCCTCGGCGGCGCGCTTCACCGCCCTGCAATCGGGCGAGATCGACGTGCTGGCCCGCAACACCACCTGGACCCTGTCGCGCGACACCGCCGCGAT